>JAIPAP010000043.1 GCA_021740045.1 Bacteroidales bacterium | reverse complement strand
GAGATTAATGGTTGATAATACAAGTCCACTTGATTATTACCGGCCATATACCTTCCGGCTAAGGGATGAATTAGCTGGAAGTTCAGGACGGACCTTCGATGGATTTGAAAACAGCTTTTTTACCCGCCTTGATAGCACCAACAAATTTCCGGTTATTACTGATGAGGAATTACTCACTAAAATTCAACAGCAAACCTTCACGTATTTTTGGGATTATGCGCACCCGGTAAGCGGTTTGGCAAGAGAACGTAAAGGCAGTGGCAATACGGTAACCACGGGCGGTTCTGGTTTTGGGGTGATGGCTATTATTGCAGGCGTTGAGCGAAACTTTATTACCCGTCAGGAAGGCATTCAGCGTATGGAAAAGATCGTGAATTTTCTTGAGAATGCCGACCGGTTCCACGGAGCATGGCCGCATTGGATGAACGGAAACACCGGGGAGGTGATCCCATTTAGTCCTAAGGACGATGGCGCAGACCTGGTGGAAACTGCATTTATGATACAAGGACTTCTCACTTTCCGTCAATATCTTAATCCCACCGATCCTGATGAGCAGGAACTTATCGATAAGATTACTGCCTTGTGGCATGAAGTTGAATGGGATTGGTTTACCAATGATGAAGAGGCCCTGTATTGGCATTGGTCTCCCAATTATAATTTTGAAATGAATATGAAGATCAGGGGACATAATGAAACCCAGATCACTTATATTTTAGCAGCCTCCTCCCCCACTCATCCGATTGAAGCTTCGGTTTACCATAATGGTTACGCAATAAACGGTGGCATTGTCAATGGCAATGAATACTACGGTTATACACTTCCAATGGGTCAGGCGTTAGGAGGTCCTTTATTTTTCACTCATTATTCCTACCTGGGGCTTGATCCCCGGAACCTTGAGGATGATTATGGGAATTACTGGCAGCAGAACACACGTCACGCCCTGATCCATCAAGCATATTGCGCTGATAATCCGAAGAATTATGTTGGATATAATGCAAAATGCTGGGGACTTACTGCCAGCGATAACCACGAAGGCTACAGCGCTCATTCCCCGACCAATGATCTTGGCGTGATCACCCCGACCGCAGCCGTAGCATCGCTCCCCTATACACCGGAAAAATCAATGGAAGCGATCCATCATTTTTATTACAAGCTTGGCGATCGTTTATGGGGTGAGCATGGGTTTTACGACGCTTTTAATGTGACCGAAAACTGGTGGGCCAACTCTTACATCTCAATAGATCAGGGCCCAATTGTGCTCATGATCGAAAACCACCGTAGTCAATTGCTATGGGAATTGTTCATGGCCGATACCGAAATCCAGGCCGGTTTGAACACCCTGGGATTTTCATATTGATACTGGGTTTGCTAAAGTTGAAGAAACTATTGTCAAATAAAAACGATAAAGAAAGATGAAACGAAGCATGACTAAATAATTATTAAGACACACACGACAATAATTATTTAGCCATGCGTAGTTCCATCCGACCATTAAAAAATTAAAAAATAAACGGATGAAAAAACAATGGATAGGCATGGCGCTAACAATAATGATAACCATGACGGCCGGCGCCCAGGTTGGTGATACAGAGCGAGAGGAATTTGTTGATTCCCTTATACAACGCATGACGCTCGAAGAGAAAATCGGGCAGCTCACCCTTTTTACCAGCGATTGGGCATCTACCGGCCCCACTTTGCGAGAAGGATACAAACAGGATATTCAATCGGGTAAATGTGGTAATATCTTTAATGCCCATACCGCAGCTTATAACCGCAAACTCCAGCAAATGGCCGTTGAAGAAACCCGCCTGGGAATTCCCCTGCTATTCGGATATGATATCATACACGGTTATAAAACCATATTCCCGATCCCTTTGGCAGAAGCTTGCTCCTGGGATTTGGGCCTCATTGAAAAATCGGCCCGTTTATCGGCCAGGGAAGCTGCCGCCGGGGGATTAAACTGGACTTTCAATCCCATGGTGGATATAACCTACGATCCTCGCTGGGGTAGAATTGCCGAAGGCTCAGGCGAAGACCCCTATTACAGCAGCAAAGTAGCCGCTGCGAAAGTAAAAGGTTATCAAGGCAAAAAACTGGAAGACCCACTGACCCTTGCTGCCTGTATGAAACATTTTGCGGCATACGGCGCAGCCGAAGCAGGAAGGGATTATAACACGGTGGATATGTCGGAACGGCGATTGCGTGAAATTTATCTCCCTCCCTTTAAAGCTTCCATTGATGCCGGTGTGGCAACAGTAATGACTGCTTTTAACGAACTGAACGGGATTCCCGCTACAGGTAACAAATTCCTCTTTAGGGAAATACTCCGTGAGGAATGGAACTTTAAGGGAATGGTGGTAACTGATTACACTTCCATTGAAGAGATGGTGAATCACGGATATGCACAGGATGAAAAACACGCCGGAGAATTGGCGCTTAATGCCGGAATCGATATGGATATGCAGAGCGCCGCATTTTACAATTACCTGGCAAAAAGCCTGGAAGAAGGTAAGGTGACCATGAGTGATATAAACTCATCGGTTAAAAACGTACTTATGCTCAAATATGACCTGGGACTTTTTGATGACCCTTATAAATACATTGATGAAACGCGTGAAGAAAACATCATTCTATCTCAGGAAATGAAAGACCATGCCCTTGAATCAGCAATGCAATCCATTGTGCTATTGAAAAATGAAAAATTCAACGGTTCTGAGTTACTTCCCATTAATACAAACACCGGCAAGACTATAGCGGTAATTGGTCCGCTTGCCGATAATCAAACTGATATGCTGGGAACATGGCATGCAGCCGGTGTCGATTCCGAGGTAGTTACTTTGATGAAGGGCCTCAGGAAGAAATTCCCTAACGCTCAGTTTAATTATGCTTTTGGAGGAGGATTTGAAGGTAATGACCAATCAGGCTTTATGGAAGCCATTGAGGTTGCCAAACAATCTGACCTGGTGATTATGGCATTGGGTGAAAATTATCGCCAAAATGGTGAAGCAGCAAGCCGGTCAAACATTGACCTTCCGGGGCCTCAGAAAGAACTCATCAAGGAAATATACCAAACCGGCAAACCCGTCATTTCTTTAGTTATGGCAGGACGTCCCCTAACAATAGGATGGATGGACGAAAACATTCCAGCCATAGTTTATGCCTGGCATTTGGGTACCCGTGCCGGTGATGCTATCGCCGAGGTGCTTAGCGGCGACTATAACCCCTCGGGAAAGTTGGTTTGCACTTTTCCGAGAAACACCGGCCAAATCCCGATTTACTATAATCATAAAAACACGGGACGGCCTTTCGATGCTGATAATAAATACACTACCCGGTACCTGGATATCCCCAATGAACCGCTTTATCCATTTGGATATGGTTTAAGCTACACATCATTCGAATATGATGACCTGGAGCTTGACAAGGAAGAAATTACATTCGGTGAAAAGTTACAGGTTTCTGTAAAAGTCACCAATACGGGCAACAGAAGAGGAGAAGAGGTAGTGCAACTTTATGTGCGCGATTTAGTGGGTAGTGTAACCCGTCCGGTTAAGGAATTGAAGGGTTTCAAGAAAATTTCACTGGATCCATCAGAAACTAAACACGTAATGTTTTCCCTTACCCCCGATGATCTAAGGTTTTACGCAAAAGATATGAACTACGTTGCTGAACCCGGTGACTTTAAAGTTTTTGCCGGAGGGAATGCTATCGAAGTGTTAGAGGCTGATTTTAAATTGGTTGAATAATTCTTAAGGATTTAATCAAGAGGGTAGCTAAAGATTTTGATGAATTGAAATATTGGAACAGTTGCATCCCCCGAACATATCTTTGCCTCATGATATCCTGAACAAAAGTGGGGGATGTAGCTGTTCTGCTGGTAAAAAATAGGTATGTATTACGTATACGTTATAAAAAGCGCTTCAACCGGCAAGCAATATATAGGTATAACCTCTAACCTGATGAACAAACTGAAATCAGGCAACCTTGATTTCAGTGCCCATAGTGAAGACAGGGGCCCGTGGCAGCTTTTGTATAAAGAAGAATATCAAACCCATAACGAAGCCCTCAAAAGGGAAGCCTTCCTAAAAAGCCATAAAGGAAGTGAATTTCTACATGATAAGTTGGGCGGAAAGTTCATTATGTAACTTTCTGGCTGTCGGACTTGCCTTTCTCCGCCGGTAAGGTAAAATAAAACGTACTGCCTTCTCCGGGTTTACTTCTAACACCTATATTTCCATTCATTTTATTAATAAATTCCTTACAGATGATGAGCCCCAGGCCGGTCCCTTTTTCATCTTCCGTACCTTGTTGTCTGAATTCGGAACCCGGATCGAAAAGATTTTGTTGCTTTTCAGGAGGAATTCCCGTTCCGGTATCTTTTACCAGGATTTGAGCATTTCCATTATTCCTGGAGCCTGACAAAATGATTGAACCTCCCCGGGGGGTGAATTTTATCGCGTTATTAATCAGGTTGGCCAAAACCGTCGAAGTCATGGTAGGGTCGGCATATACCGACAATGTTTCGGGAATTTCGTTCCTAAAGTCTTGCGTTTTGCCACCTGCTCTTTCCTTTACATAGGCCAGTTCTTCATTCACAAAGTTTCTAACTTTAATTTCGCGTGGCTTAATTTCGATCTTTCCCCGTTGCGAACGAGCCCAATCCAACAGATTGACAAGCATCTTATAAGCGTTTTCACTACTGGTTTTCAGGTCTTTAATGATCTTTCGCTTTTCTTCGTCGGTGAATTCATCATAATTATCATGAAGCTCCTCCAAAAAGCCTATCAGTGTATTAAACGGGCTCTTCAGATCATGAGCCACTATTGAAAAGAACTTATCCTTGGTGTTGTTTAGCTTTTCGAGTTCTTGGTTCTGTTCTTCCAGTTGTTGATTCAATCGTTTAACCCGCCGGTTACTAATGTATATCCAGATAATGAATAAGATCAATATCAAAGAGGCAGAAATACTAATGATAACAATGTAATTCTGTTTTTGAATTAATTGCTGGTTAAGTCGGTTTTCTTTCTTCAACTGTTCATTCTCTGCCTCCATTTTCTCGGTTTCATATTCAATCTCGAGCTCAGAAACCCGGTTCCGTATGTTTTCATTTTTAATGCTGTCAGATAATTGTCTAACCTTGTTAAAATGGGCCATTGCCGAATCGATATTTTCCCTTATGGAATCAATTCTAATCAGGGATTCATAGGCATTTCTTTCAAAATTGAGATAACCTCCCCTTCTTGCGTACCTTATGCCATTGTAAAGAAGACTTTTTGCAGTATCGAGATTGCCCAGATCAATATTAACGCCTCCCATATTAATGATTACTCCGGCTTTCTGGTATAAGCCTTGCTCGAATAAAGGCATTTCACGGGCTTTGGTATACCAAGCTAAAGCTTTTTCCGGTTCCTTTTCGAAATATACATTGCCAAGGTTGATATAGGCTGAAAGCTTACTGCCAAATTTTGAACCTTTTTCCGAAACCTTGATAGCCTTTTTCAGGTAATATACTGCAGAGTCGGTCTTTCCGGGAATACTATTATAGACATTCCCTAAATTATTATATTGGTAGGTAACCAACTTACCTCATCCAATTTTAAGTCGAGCTTCAAAGCCTTTTCATGATAATCAATTGCTTTACGATATTCTTCCATATTGGTATACAGGTTACCGAGGGTAATATAAGTGGACGCCAATTCTCCCTGTTTTCCCAAAGAATCATAAATATGGATTGCCGTGAGGATTTTGGACAATGCCTTCTCCGATTGTCCTGTTCTGCTATATATCCCGCCTAAGCCTCTTAATGACTTGGCCACGCCACTACGATCGTTGAAACGGTCAAAATAATCAACTGCTGTGCGCTGATGAAAAATGGCTTCTTTTTTATCGCCCTTCATTTCATAAGCAAGCGCCATGTTATAGTTTATATCGGCGATCAATGCCTTATTTTTAAGTTGCTCTGCAATTTTTTCGGCTTTTTTGTAAAAGTAAATGGTGCTGTCGAACTTGTGTTTAAACCAATAGTATGACCCCCTGGTTTTATAGGCGTAATGTAAACCCTTATCAAAACCAATACGTTCGGACCATAAATACATGGAGTCAATATACATCTTAAGGGTGTCTTCTTTATCAGTGAATAGCAGTTTATACGAGATATCATTCAGCAGGCTAATTTTGCCGGTATCGGTCTCAGCTTGCCTGAATTCTTCCCAAAGGCTATCGGTATTGGTCTTTATCGGTTGGTTTAAAGCCACCAAGGGGAATAAAACAATCAAAAGCGCAGCTAATCTCTTCATAATCGAATTAAATACATTTTCACCGGTTAATCATTTTAAGGATTAAAAGTAAGCAATTTTGCGCATTAATCATTATTCCTTAGCTAAACCTTATGAAAAGTTTTTATTATTTTCGGAAAAAAATATCCTTATGAAGATACGGTTGGTTTATCAGGTTTCATTGCTGGTACTGCTTTCCACTTTACTTTTGGCAACCGGTTGCTATAAACCGCCCGGAAACTCTTCTTCAACGCATGCTCAAAAATTGGCTCAACTAAAGGGGATGATCGAAAATGAATGGATGTGGTATATGGCTAAGCATAAGGATTGGCAAGGCAGTATTTGTTTGCAAGCCGTAACCGCCGGTGAAGAAGATTATTTCGTTTCGGCCGGGGAGCAGCCGGGTGCCGGTAAAGGACATCATTTTAGAGCAGCAGCCACTACAAAAACCTTCACAGCAGCGGCTATTTTGTATTTGCAGCAAAATGAAAAGCTCCATATCAATGATACTATCACCCAGCTTATTCCCGGCACCGACCAATCCTATATTCCTCATAATACAGTATATGATATTCCTTTCAAGGATAAAATCACCATAAAACAACTTTTAGGGCATCGCGCAGGGGTATTCGATGTTTCCGAAAGTATTGTTCCCGATTCCGCCGATGCTTCTTATGCCGGAAAGAATTATGTTTCATGGACCAAAGAGCAACAGCCGGAACATACATTTACCATCGATGAGCAAGTAGGAGTGGCGGCTGAACATCAGTTGAGTTATTTTGAACCCGGAAGCGGCTTTCATTATAGCAACACCGGCTATTCTTTGCTTGGGAAAATCATTGAACGGGTATCGGGGCAAGCTTACCATGAGTTTATCCGGGAATCGTTTTTTGAGCCGAATAATCTATCGGAAAGTTCATTGCCGTATGATGGCAATGATGTTTCATTACCCAAACCTTACTTTTATGGATATTTGTGGACCGATCAAAAGTTATCGGAAGTCTCGGAAGATAATATCTCTGCTCATGTGGCCCATGGAAATTTGATAACCACTACCGATGACCTTGCCACTTGGGCTTACCGGCTTTATAGAGGGGAAAGCGGGCTGGCCCCTGAATACATTGAAATGATGATGGATGTGAGGCCCACCGGAAATAACTCTGAAGATTACGGGTTAGGAACAGCATTTACCGAAGATTTAGGGTATGGACATAATGGATCGAATCGGGGTTATGTTACCGTAATGCGTTATGATCCCGACAAACAGGCTTCCATTGTGGTTACTTGTTCGTTTATGAATACTGAAAACCCTGAAGGCCAGTTTGCATTTATGTACAATATAGGCCATTCAGCCCTGGATATTCTATTTACTACCTCAAATGAATAAGCTAGAATTACCCCGTAATAGCCTGTTTTAAAATTCATAATTTTGCAACATGAAATTGGTAACGGGAGGAACAGGATTATTAGGTGCTCATGTGCTTTTCGATCTGTTGATGGAAGGTCATGAAGTGAGGGCTATCAAGCGGCCATCAAGCAAGCTGCAACTCACCCGAAAAATTTTTTCCTATTATTCCGATCAAGCTCTTACACTGTTTAATAAGATTGAATGGGTAAATGCAGATGTGCTGGACTTATTCTCCCTGGAAGAGGCTTTTAACAATATATCAGATGTTTATCATTGCGCCGGTTTTGTTTCTTTTGATCCCCGGGACCGGGAGATGTTGCTAAAGATCAATGCCCAGGGTACGGCCAATATGGTCAATACAGCCCTGGAAAAAGACATTCGCAAATTCTGTCATGTTAGTTCGGTGTCAGCTTTAGGGCGATCGGAAAACAAAGGCACCATTGATGAAGAAGCTATCTGGAAAAGTTATCGCAACAAATCACCTTATGCCATCAGCAAATACGAAGGAGAACGCGAAGTATGGCGCGGCATTGTGGAAGGATTGAATGCCGTTATTGTCAATCCCTCCATCATTATTGGACCGGGCAACTGGGATGAAGGTAGTTCCAGGCTTTTTACCTCGGTTTGGAATGGTTTGAAGTTTTATACCACGGGAATTAATGGATTTGTCGACGTTAGGGATGTTTCACGCATCATGATCCAATTGATGAACACCAACATTAGCGGGGAACGATTTGTGGTTAACGCCTCTTCGGTTTCTTACAAACATATTTTTGAATTAATCGCAAAAGAACTCAATGCATCTCCACCCACCTACCATGCCACCCGTTTTTTGAGCAACATTGCCTGGCGGATTGAAAAGATCAGGGGTATCCTTCAAAATAAAAGTCCGCTGATTACCCGCGAAACATCACGAACCGCAAACAATAAGTATTATTTCTCCAACCAAAAAGTCAAACAAAACCTCCATCATGAATTCATTTCCATTGAAGACAGCATCAAAGACACAGCCCGTCATTTCCTTTCGGAACAAACATAATTCACAGGAAATTTGAATATCGATTACATGCCAAAAACAGACCTGATTAACATATATAATTTTTACATATGATGAATCCTCTTGCAAGTTTCAATAAACAACTTCCAAATTATTTTTAACTTTATCCCCTTAAATTAACCTATCACTATAGGTGCGAAAAAACGAGAAAACAAATAAGGTTGAATGCATAAAACCCATTTAAGATGAAAATAGGACTATTATACTGGCCAAAAGGCGGCAATGTTGAACGCGTTGCCAACCGTATTTATAAAGAATTCGAAACCGATAACATCGAAATGTTCGATACGGCTTCGATTAAACCGGCCGATTTGAAAAAATATGATTTTCTGATCGTAGGAGGATCAACCGTAGGATCAGAAACCTGGGAAGATGCTGATGATTCAAATGCATGGTATTCATTTTTTAAAGACTTGAATAAAACCGATCTTTCCGGCTTAACGGTATTACTCTTTGGTTTGGGCGATCAAATCCTTTACCCCGACCAGTTTGTGGATGAAATGGCCACTCTCAGGGAAGAGTTTGAAAGATCCGGGGCAGTGATCAAAGGAAATTGGCCCATAGAGGGCTACGAATTCAATGAATCACGCTCCATTGAAAATGGTGAGTTCATTGGCCTTGTACTGGACGAAGACCAACAGCCCGAACTCACCGACAGCCGGATACACCAATGGGCCACCGTGGTTAAAAACCGCTATATTTTCCCCGAAGAACATGAAAAGGTATAAACTGACCGAAGCAAAAGCGCGTGTGTCAATATGAAAAAAGCCTGCATTTACCTATAAATGCAGGCTTTTTTACTATCTTCATATGAAGAGCCAGTTATAGATGATTAATTACACCTGTCAATATCTGCAGGTTTTATCAATTTTATTCGGCCGCTAAAATATTCCTGTAATGATCATAGCGTTCCAGTATCTGGTAAACGTAGTTATAGGGCTCTTCTCCACGGCAATAACCGTATTTAACTACTGCATCCTGGTAATAATCCGGATGGGCTTTTTTCAGCAAGTATTGATCCACGTTATTATTCCAAACCGTAGGGTCTTTACCAAATTTTTCGGCTAGCCGCTGAGCATCATAAACATGGGCTATTCCCACGTTATAGGCCGCCATAACAAACTTCTTGCGTTCTTTAGGGTCTTTAATGGTATCCTTAAATTTATTATCGAGGTATTTAATGAACTCCACACCCGCCTTTATCTGTTGCTTCGGGGTTGATTTCTTACTCACCCCAAATTTATGCGCTGTATTCGGCATGAACTGCATCAAGCCCCAGGCTCCTGCCCAGGAAACTGCATTAGGCCTGAAACTGGATTCCTGGTAGATCAATGAAGCCAGCAATCGCCAATCCCAACCAATTTTCTTAGCCTCGCGCTTTATTATTTCATCATATTTTGAAACCCGACCACTTTTAACCGAGTGGTATTTGCGATAAGCTACATTAACGCCCCGCGGGTTTTCATAATATTTATCATAAATAGCGCTGGCCACTTTCTTTTTCTGGAATCCGTTTAACCAGTTATTTAATTCCATTTGCAATGAATCGGAACCCTTGGGCATAGCCCATGAGATCTTTTGTGGAAAGCTAATTGCCGTTTCCACATCCAGGTTGGGGTAATACTTCTTATTCACCTTGGCAATATGCTCATCGGCAACCGTATAATCGATCTTTCCCTTGGCCACCATTATGATGAGTTCTTCCACTTCCTTATCGGGCATTACCTTGGTATAAATGGTATCGCCTATTTCTTCCTGCAGATGTACCAACCGGTCATAAAATGATGAATTTTGCTGGACATACACAGTATCGCCTGCCAAATCCAATGGATTTCGTATCATATTATTTTCCACTTCATCCCAGGTGTTCATTTTACGCCAATTGGACGGAAGCCTTTGTACTAGAACCTGTCGTGATGTATTCAACGGATCGGAAAAATCGAATCGTTTCTTACGGCTTTTGGTTACCGTGAGGTCCATTGCCAGCAAATCGACTTTTTTCCTTTCAAGGGAATGAAAAGCCGTATCCAGGTTATTGCTTACCTTCAACTCCAGGTCTACTCCCAAATGATCGGCAAACCGCCGGAGTAATTCATATTGATACCCCATAGGTTCCCCGCGATATATGAAATAACTGGTGGAATTATAATCGGTTAACGCTACCAGTTTACCTTTTTCTCTTATTTCGCTCAATTCGCTTTTTGATGCTTCCTCTACAGTAGGATACTTTTTTTCCTGTTCAGGGAAGCTACAGGAAGAAAATGTTCCCAACATCAAAACGATCAGAGCTACCGATAGTAACTTATGGTTCAATTTCATAACCATAGGCTTTCTTTTATATTTAGTTGTTGCAATAGGTTTAATTTGAAACTTTTATGATAACCCACCTCATGTTTATACATGGGGTGTCGCCGGTTCGGGCCTGAACCTATGTGGCTAGAGTGAATGTTTTGATTGTCAAACAGTAAATTTGTTTCATCTTTATTTTCCGTTTTAAAAGAGCCGGCAAAACTAACAATTAATAATTACCGGTGTTCACACATTTTAATTTTTTTGGCTAATTCTTATCCATCTTGAGCCATATTCGCTTTGACCTGCTCTTTTTTCAATTGATTATTTACAGCCCGAACTAACAGACATCAACTTTTCTTATTGTTGACGTCCATAAGGTTGATCAAATAAATTGCCAAAAGTTAATATCAACCAAACCGATTATGCCACTTTCCGGTAGCGCCAAACAGCAAAGCTTAGTGAAATTAACGCATATAAGCTCATTGAAACAATTTCACGTGAAATATCAATCATGTCTGAACCCTTGAGCAGGATCATTCTTATCACCCTGATAAAATAAGCGAAAGGATTGATAATATTAAGGTTTTGCGCCCATCCGGGCATGCTCTCCACAGGAGTAAAAATGCCACTCATTAAAATAAAAGTAAGCATAAAGAAAAATGACACAAACATGACTTGCTGTTGTGTAGACGAAACCGTGGAAATAAACAATCCTATTCCCAATACTGCAAACAGGTATATGGCAGCAAATAAAACCAGTGTGGAGATATTTCCCAGTATGGGTACACTAAATGCAAAATATCCTATTACAAGACCTATGGCCAATTCAAATAAGGCAATGATCCAAAACGGCAATAGTTTCCCAATAATGAACTGGTATTTTCTGATAGGTGTTACATTAATCTGTTCGCTGGTGCCCATTTCCTTTTCTCGCACCAGGTTGAGGGCCGAAAGAAACATCCCGATAATGGTGATCAGGATAACCAAAATGCCCGGCAGCATAAAAATCTTATAATTCAACTCCGGATTATACCAATGTGAAAAGTTGACATTGATTGCTGACGGAATTTCACCTTTTGCTATCAGGTTCTCGCTTTTAATGATCTCCTTTCTGAAATCGGCGATCACATTGGTGGAGTATGCGTTTATCAAGCCGGCCTTGGTGCCGTTAACCGCATTGATTAGCAACTGCATTTTAGCCTGGCTTTTAGTTCCGGGCTGCACCATCAAGTCTTTTTCAAATCCTTCATGAATGTGCAATACAACATCGGCTTCATTGGTGATCAAATGATCTTCTCCATTCTCCACAGAAAACGATTGCTGATTTACAAAGAAAAAAGGCGAGCCTTCAAACTTACTTACCAATTGACGAGACGCTGAGGAGAGGTCTTTATCCACCACATACATATCGATATGTTTCATGTCGAAGGTTGCTGCGTGAACAAGGATCAACAACTGTACAACAGGCACTATAAAAATGATGGGAAGCATGGTTTTGTTCCTGAATATCTGTATGAATTCCTTTTGCAAAATAAATCCTATTGTTCGCATATCTTCCCCCTCCTATTCCAGTCTGATTTTAAAATTCCGAACACTTAAAACAATGAAAACTAAAGTAATCCCTACCAATATGAGGGTTTCTTTCCATACAAACAGTAACCCGGTTCCCTTCACCATAATATTTTTAATGATGGTGATAAACCAACGGGGCGGCATGATCAGGGTAAGCCATTGCAAGATCTCGGGCATATTCTCGATGGGGAAAATAAATCCCGATAACAAGATGGTTGGTAACATCAGGGCAAACATCGAAATAAACATCGCCATTTGCTGTCCGGTGCTAACGGTAGATATCAATATTCCCAATGAAAGTGCAAGGGTTATGAACAGCAAGCTCTCCGCTAGCAGTAGTACCAAACTCCCCTGCACCGGAACACCGAAAACAAAATAGCCCAAAACAATGATTGAAACCGCATTGGCGAATGACAGCATTACATAAGGAGCCACTTTTCCCAAAATGATCTGGGCGGGCCTGAGTGGTGAAACCAGCAAGACTTCCATGGTGCCCATTTCCTTTTCGCGGGCAATGGTTATTGATGTCATCATGGCCGATATGAGCATAAGGATCATGGCCATGGTACCCGGAACATACATATATGTCCCCTTAAGCTCAGGATTGAAAAGCATGCGTATTTCGGGAACCAACCTGGCAGGTTGCAATATGGTGGCGTTTTTCTCTTTTACATAATCATTAATGATGGCCTGGGTGTAATTCCTTACTAAATTGGCCGTATTAGCATCGGAGGCATCAGTTATAATTTGCACATCGGCGGCTTTCTCCTTTTGAAGCTTCCGGGCAAAATTATCCCCAAAGATGATTACCTCCCTGATATCTCCTTTTTCGAATTCTTCCTGTATCTGGTCATTGGTCTCCAGCTTTTTGTTCAAAATGAAATAACCGGACGACAGCAATTTATCGGTTATCTCCCGTGTAACCTCATCTTTGGAATGATCAAGGACGGCAATGTTCACATCTTTGATCTCATTGGTGATCACATAACCAAAGATGAGAATCTGTGCAATGGGCATTCCGAACAGGATAAGAATGGTTCGGACATCCCTGAAGATGTGATAAAACTCCTTAGTTACAAATCCGAAAAAACGTTTCATATCATTAATTTCTTACCAGTTTGATAAACAAGTCATTCATATTGTGAGCATCATACTGACTTTTCAGATCGTTGGGTGATCCAATGGCTTTGATCTTTCCTTCGGCCATTATGGAAACCCGCCCACAATATTCGGCTTCATCCATATAATGCGTGGTAATGAATACCGTGATTCCATCTTGTGCGGTTTTATAGATCATTTCCCAGAATTGCCGGCGGGTAATGGGATCAACACCACTAGTGGGTTCATCTAAAAAAATCAATTTGGGTTGATGAATGATGGCTACCGAAAAAGCCAGTTTTTGCTTCCACCCTAATGGGAGGGAATGGATCACCCGGTTTTTAACCTTTTCCATGTTAAGTTCGTGCAGCAATTCTTCCGTGCGTTTTCTGATCACTTTTCGCGATAAGCCATAAATGCCCCCGTAAAACCTAAAGTTTTCATAAACCGTCAGGTCTTCATACAGGGAGAATTGTTGGCTCATGTAACCGATATTTTGCTTTATCTTTTCTGTTTCGCGGTATACATTGTAACCGGCAATGGTAGCTTCGCCGGAAGTGGGCGACGAAAGCCCGCACAATATTTTTATGGCGGTGGTTTTACCTGCCCCATTAGCTCCCAGAAAGCCAAAAATTTCCCCGGGCGATACATTGAAAGTTAAGCGGTCATTTGCAATAAAATTCCCGAATTTTTTAGTCAGCTCTTTAACATCAACAATATATCCATTTTCTCCTGCCATGCTGTTAGTTTTTCATCAATTTCATAAAACAATCCTCAATGGTGGCGCCGATCTTTTTCACCTCCACCGTGTCATGTCCCTTCTTTTCCAGTAAATTTTCAATCATTTTTTGATTGATTCTATCCGGTGGTGTTGATACATGCACATATTCACCGAATGGAAAAGCCGAACTAACCTCCTCCAACTGCCTCAGGTCTTCAATAAGCTTGTAGATGTTTTTACTTCGCACAGCCCAGAGATCCTCATCATATCCGTTCATGATATTTTGCGGGGTATCAACACTCAGGAGCCGCCCTTTTTGAATCAGGGCCACCCGGTCGCATAAGCCCGCTTCATCCATATAGGGAGTGGAAACTACCACGGTTATGCCCATTTTCTTCAGGTTCCCTAGCATGTCCCAGAATTCACTTCGCGAAACGGCATCAACTCCTGTAGTTGGTTCATCCAGCACCAACAGCCTGGGTTTATGAATGAGTGCACAGGAAAGGGCCAACTTTTGCTTCATACCGCCCGACAAAGCACCGGCACGCCGTTTTTTAAAAGGTTCTATCTGCTTATAAATACTTTCTATCAGATAATAATTCTCTTTTATGGTAGTGCCAAAGGTGGTGGCAAAAAAATTGAGGTTTTCCTCCACGGTCAGGTCCTGGTATAGGGAAAATCGCCCCGGCATGTAGCCCAATATCCGCCTTAGCTTTTTAAAATCTTTTACCACATCCATATCGAAGATTGAAGCCGCTCCTTCGGTGGGCAGCAAAAGAGTGACCAGTATCCTGAACAGGGAAGTTTTTCCTGCACCATCAGGGCCAATGAATCCGAACAATTCACCTTCGCTAACATCAACATTAATGTTGTGCAACGCTTCGACCTCACCATAGGTTTTTTTTACGTTTTTTATGCTAACCGCTGTGTTTATCATTTTCCTTTATACCTTGTCCATTCCGTGGTTCTTCCAAGACCCATCCATGAATATCCTATGTAGCCGCGTACATCGAGTTGGTCTTCTGATTCCAATGTCATTTTGCATTTGTAGGTCTTTCCATTTTTCGGATCGTAAATAGTTCCCCCGGTGTATTCGCTATCACCATCGTATTCAAAATTCTTCAGCATTACCAATCCTTTTACCGGGCGGTTGCGTAATTCCTCTTCGGGATTTTCCTTATCCAGTTTGGGCTCTCCGGTTTCGGGATCGAGGGGTTCTTTTAGCCAGATGATCTTGCCAAAAAATTGCTCATCTTGCTGATAGATCTTAATCCGGGCGGTTTTTTCCTCATTGTACCAAACACCGGTTATGGCTTCGGCAGGAAATTCCTGAGCCTGGATATCCTTGACACCAAGAACTATCAACAGGCCAATTATTAAATAAGCAGTTCTTTTCATATTCAATTGATTTAGTTTTTAATTCGAATTTCGCCGGGCATCCCTATTTTAATGCTACCGTCATTTTTAACTCTTATTTTAACCGCATAAACCAGGTTAACACGTTCCTCCTTGGTTTGAATGATCTTGGGTGTGAATTCGGCTTCATCGGCAATCCAGCTTACGGTACCCGGCATGGTTTTGTAATCCTCTTTTCCTTTGTCGATCAAAACATCAACTTCTTGCCGCAGTTTTACCTTGTGAAGCTGACCTCCGCTCACATATACCCTAAGTTCCATTGATGACAGGTCGGCGATGTTGTAAACCGGTTTTCCCATTGCAGTGAATTCATTTTCATGGGTATATTTTGTAAGTACGGTTCCCTTAACCGGATTGATGATAAAGCAATCATTAATATTTTTCTGAACCTCTTCAAGCTTTGTGTTCAGTGTTTCGAGTTCTTTGTAGATATTATCGCGCTGAGTTTTGGTGGCTTGTATTTGCTTTTCCACCACTTTGATCTTACCAATGATATCATCCATCTGCTGCCCGGTGGCGGCGCCATCGTCAAGCATTTTTTGAATCCGTTTTTTTGTGACCGTCAGATTCTCTTTTTGCTGCTTCTGCACATTAATCTGTGCTTCGATGTTGTCCAGTTTAGAAGCCACGGCCTCTTTTTGCGACAAGAGTTGCTTTTTCTTCAACCAATAAGCAGTGGTATCGATCATACCCACTTTCTGCCCCTTTTTCAGTTGATCCCCCTCTTCCAGATTCAGGTTTACCAGTTTTCCATTGGCTTCGGCAGAGACCGTGATCTCTTTTGATTCGAAGTTTCCGTAAGCATCCGACTTATTTCCATTTTCGGAGCAGGAAGCCAACAGTGCCATTAATAAAATTAGCATCCAATGATTTTTCATAACAATTTATTTTATAATTTTTTCCAATTGTCCGGTTATTTCCAAATACTGCAGTTTTGCATGAACCAGTTTAATACGGTGCACCTCGCGGTCGAGCCTGGCACGGCTTTCGGCGTTGACCTTGATGAGATATTCGGTTGAGGTAATCGTACCGTTTTCAAGCTGAGAGGCAGCGCTTTCTGCAATTTCTTCTCTTAGCTCTATGATCTCTTTATCGGTCATTAATAAGCTGTTATATTTCTCAATGTCGGCAAGAACAGGCTTAAGAGCTGCATCGAAATTATTCTTCATCACTTCCTGCCGGTTATCAAGCAATGCTCTTTTCACATTGAGGATTTTTCGTTCATTCTTGTTCTGATCCCAATCCCATATATTCCATTGGAGCTTGGCACCCAATAAATAAAATGAATCGAGTTCATCGGAGAGCATGTTCAAGCCAGGACGTCCATATCCTAATTGACCAAATCCCACCAACCGGGGTCGTTTTTTAGCTTTTAACAAATCCTTGGAAAAGCCAAGCTGCTCCTTTTGCAGACTTATTTTTTCCATTTCGGGGCGTGAGTTGAATTGGTGCTTCATATTACCCAGGTTCAAATCAGGCAGCTTGCAGGTAATATCAAGCGGCATCTTCTTACCGCTTATTCTTCTTATGGCTTTAACAGCAGCAACACGTGATGCATCTATACTTTCAAGCTGCTGATCGATCTTAAGCAATTCTGCTTCCAGCTCCCGGGCATTGCTTTTTAACACGGTGCCACTTTCCACGGCCGAACGAAGATTATCCAAACGGGATTCAATATCGCGTTTCCTTAAAAGCATTTGCTCCTTTTGCTTTTCGAACATCAAAACCGAAAAATACAGTTGGTTGATTCGCTGTTTGAGTTGATGAAATTCCACATCCACTTCTTTGCGGTTTATCTCCAGCGAAACTTCTTCCACATCTTTTCGATGAGCTGTAATGCCCCCGTCATAAATCATTTGATTTACGTCCAAAGTGGCCTTGTACATATCCTTATTTACTTCCGGTATTTTAATCTGATCGGGGGATACCGGAAAACTTTCGGGAAATCCCAGTTCTACTTTCGTTACCTCCGACTGGTAAGTGGCCTGGGCATTCAAGCTGAGCTGCGGTAAATATCCGGTCCGGATGTTTTCAAGGGTTAGCCGGCTTGATTTCGCCAACAGGGCCGATTGTTCGGCCAACGGATGCTTGTTCAGTAAATCTTGGTAAATGGTTGATAGTTCCAGTGTATCAGCTGATCCGGCCTGCATTTGCAAACTCATCATCAGTAGTAATAAAAAGCTGATTAACCTTTTCATATGCTTCATTTTTTAAACATTCTAATCCAAACTAATTATCATCTTTAATCATCACATTGGTAAAAAATTCAGGGATGAGTTTCTTTCGCTCTTCAATAAGTTGTTTATAAACCTCTTGATCGTTTCCACATAAAACCGGCATGATGATGGGCTTGGCAATAAATGGAAAAATAGTCATCGACAAGATGTTTATCATCAACTGCCGGGGATCCATAGGCATGATGTTGCCGGCTTCCATTTCCTTTTTAATTTGTCCTATGAATTGTGTAGGGTCGATCCCTGCTTCTTTAATGATGGAAAGCAGGCTTTCGGGGTCACGGTTTAACTCATGCAATACAAAATGAGGTAAATTCGGGTTTTGCATCAGGAAACGGCTGTAGCTATCGGCAAAGAGCCTGATCTTCTCCTTAATGGGCTTTTGGCCCATGAATATTTCCCTAACATCAGGTATCATACTTTCAAATGCCTTACGGTAGGCATTGTGAAACAGTTTTTCCTTGCTACGGTAGTAATAATGCAAAAGTGATTTATTAATGCCAGCTTCATTGGCGATTTCCTGCATCCTTGCCCCCTGGAATCCTTTCCGTTCAAATACATTGCGGGCTATTCGCAAAATATGCTCTTCGGTAGTTTTATTAAAATTCATGTTTATTAACCATTTGATTTAACTATTTGGATTAACCACCTGGTTAAACCATATGGGCAAAAGTAGAATAAAAAAATTGCCCTGCAAACTTTTTTGAAAAAATTTTACAGGGCAACTGCTATCACTCTGATATTCTGTATTTTACTCTTTTTGTTTTTCTTTAAATCTCAGCGCATGGAGGATGGCGTCTACCTGCCGGGTAAAGTTTCGCTTATCATCTTTGGGTGCATATACATAACCATAAGCTGTAACTAGCCGGTTTTTTCGTTCATCAACCAAGGTGTAACTTACAAATGGACCGCCCATAAAGTCATTTTCGGTCTTCCATAAGCCACGGAGTTGCATGGCATATTTTCCATTAAAGCTTACTTCTTGGGCTATTGGAGGTTTGAACTCACGTTCCAAAGCCATATAAGAACCTTTGCTGGGGCCGGGAATATGCCGTTTGGTAATGGAGTCGAGTTTCCACATAATGCGTTCACGATCAAAAGAAAGAGTATCAGTATAATCGTGATAGAAGATAATTATGCCCTGGCTGATTTCTTTGGTTTCCTTTCTAAGCCAAATAAACTGATCATTATTTTTAGCAATATAGAAGCTCTCAGGAACTGTTAAGGTAAGATCATGCTTTTCCATGAGCTTGTTTATGATCTTAATGTCTCTAAAATGAGAAAACGTATTGTTCAACCTCTTCAGCTCATTTTGATCGAATTTATGTTTCACCGTTTTTTTATTCTTATTCCATAATTTCAGAAATGCATGCCAGTCGTTGGCATTCATTTCAATAATTTGTTGCGGATTTGAATAACGGTTTTTACGGGTTCGGACAAAGGGCTTTTCTATGGCCGTATCGGTATTGATGATGAGGATGTTATGATGCGTTCGGAAAATATCCTTATTCAAATCTTTGTTGGGAATGTGAGCCACTTGATAACTTGGTTCACGCTGGGGTAAAACTTGGTATGGCTGTTTTAAAAAGCTCCTTATGGAGTCTCCCACATAGGACTCCCAAAGAGTTCCACCGCTAGCCACAAGTATTTCGGAGGTGCTGCCGGTTGAAGGCGTTCCTTTATCTTTTTTGCGTTGCTGTGTTCCACAGGAAGTGAAGAGGATGACCCCACTTAACAGTAAAACCATTTGAAGAAAAAAAAGCTTTTTGAGTTTCATCATATATTCATTTAATGATTCTTATCCGCCTATGGCTACCTTGATCTTTTGCCCGGGCTTGAGTTGCCTGGCATTAGAAATGTTATTCAGCAATTTAATCTGGTCGATGGTCAATCCTTTATACTGTTTTGCAATATCCCACAAGGTGTCGCCAGGCTTAACCTCGTAATATTCTATTTTAGCATTTTCAGGTATTTCTACCTGTTTAACCGATTCTTTTCCCCTTACGATCAATTTCTGATTGGGATGTATGGTATAACCATTAAGATCGTTCCAACGCATCAGTTCATTTATCGTGCAATTATATTTCCGGGCAATAAGGCCCAGGTTTTCTCCTCGGCGCACATAATGAATTGACTTACCTTCTTTACTAACTGATGAGGAAGATTCACGGTAATTTCCATTGGGATATATGGTCAATCGCTGTCCTTTATAAATGCGCGAGCCTCTTAAATTATTCCAATGCCGGATGCCCCTTACCGAAGTGTGGTAGCGCTCGGCTATCACGCTAAGGCTTTCGCCCCAACGCACACGATGAGTGATGCGTTGCTTAGCTCTTTTCATTTCGGCCAGCAATTTATCGCGCTCTATACCTTTACGTGTTTTATATTGATAAAGTTCTTTTTCATTATTGATAAATGAAGCGATATAGGGCTTCGGAAGGCGGAGGCTGTATTTTTTATCATCCGTTGAAGGAATTATGTTTTTACGATATACAGGATTGAGATAATCCAAGGTATCCATACTGACCCCTAGTTTCTCCGAGATCTGTTCAAACGACAACACTTCATTCACTTTAACCGTATCGGTTTCATAATGCCTGAAACCGGGATCGACCGGATAAAGGTTATGCTCGGCAGCGTGATTCATCACATAGTTAACCGCTATAAAAGCCGGCACATAGCCCCGTGTTTCACGTGGAAGATAATACATAATGTCCCAGAAGTCAGTACTTCCGCCGGAACGCCTTATGGCTTTGTTCACATTACCACCTCCCGAGTTATAGGCAGCCAGCACCAGCATCCAATCACCATAAACATCATAGAGGTCTTTCAAATGCTGACAAGCTGCTATAGTTGATTCCCTGGGATCATAGCGTTCATCGATGTATGAAGTCACCTTTAGGTTATATATTTTTCCTGTTCCGTACATGAATTGCCATAAACCTTTAGCGCCAGCCCGGGAACCAGCAACCGGATTTAAGGCCGATTCAATCACTGCCAGATATTTCAATTCCAGCGGTAAATCATGCTTATCCAGTTGCTCCTCGAAGAGCGGAAAATAAAATTCAGCCAATCCAAGAATACGTGAAGTTAATTCGCGCTTTCTTACAGCATAAAGATTAATAAAGCTCTTTACGTACCGGTTATAATGAAGTTCGATAGGAGTTTGAGCATTCAGCTTACTGATTCGTTCAAAGTATATAGAATCGGAATATTTGGGGACCGAATCGGGTGGGAAGTTATATATATTTAGTTTAGCTGTATCGGCTGTGAAATTGCTGTATTTGTAATACTTGCTTACCAGCAGGCTATCCATCATTGCCGCTACCGGGTTATCGGGATTTAGCGTATCGTTCTTCAAGTTGGTGTGCTTATCTTCACTCGCCATGCCTGCGGTTATAAATAGTGTGAAGATCAGTATGATCAATGTTAGTTTTTTCATGAATCGTTATATCTCTCCGGGTTTAAGTTTTTTTTAGTCTTTTATTAATTCTGTTAAAGTAACAAAGCATGAACGTAAAAGGCGTTCAGTACGTTATGCAAAATAAAACATTTTTCGGCCTCATTCCTCACAAAAAACACAAAATTAGACTGCTACCGGTAAATAAATATTTTACACATACGGAAAGAAGTTATGGATATAGCAGAGAGCTGATCATAATTTATACTGCCATCTAATAATCAGTCGGACTTCTCGACCTATTTGTTTTCGCGTATCTTTTTCAATTCATGCACATCAAGTAGATCCTTTGTTCTACCTGATTTTGTCTTACTCATTATCAAATCATCAAAAAAGAGGACCTTCATTTTGTGTTTAGGTTGATTTTGGGGTATGTAAACCTCGGCATTCTGATAAGCTTGCTCAAATGAATTGTTGCCGGCGGCGTTGATTGTTTTCTTCCTTTGTTCCGTATAGGATTTTCATTGCCTGGGGTTATCTGCTAAGAATCCTAAAACTTATTCCTATCCTATTCTAAAGATAAAGATAACTACTTCTTATCCTTAAGTTGGTTTCCCTCGTCTTTATCTTTTTTCTCCTCCTCATCATCAGGTTCCTGACCGCTCATCCCGTCTTTAAAATTACGAATGCCTTTGCCCATGCCCCGCATGAGTTCAGGTATCTTTCGTCCTCCAAATAGTAAAAGTACAATTACGAGAATGATAATGATTTCCGGTAAACCAGGCATGCCTAATAATATGATTGATGTATTCATGATGTTGACTTTTTGTTTTTCTGATATATCCCTGTTGGCTAAATTACATATTTTTCATTGCAACGCAATTGGGCGTCCTTAATTTCTTCTACTTATCCATTGTTGAGGATTCAATAGTTGATTACCTTTCCAGATCTCAAAATGCAGTTCGGTTTTTGAAACTTCCGAATCGGTATAAACCATCCCTATGCTTTGCCTGGTTTTAACCTGGTCGCCCTTGGCCACAAATACCACCGAAAGATTTGAGTAAACGGTTAAATACTCTCCATGCCGTATAATGACTACATTGTTAAAACGCGGAACACTCATCACCCGGGTTACCACACCTTCAAATACAGCACGGGCAGTTGCTCCCTTGCTGGTCTGTATGTCGACGCCATTGTTTTTTGTTTTTACATATTTTAAAACCGGATGTTGATGCTCTCCAAAGGTACTGGAAATAATGCCGTCTTCAGCGGGCCACGGCAGTTTACCCTTGTTGGTGGAAAACATCTTTGACAGTTCCATTTCATTAGCTGTAAGCGCAAAAGCCGATTCCGATTCAACAGCACCACGTTCCTTAGCCGATTCACGCGCTTTGCGCATTTCTTCGGCAATAATATCTTCAATAGCTTCCTGAAGTTTCCCCGCCGCTTCTTTTTTCTTTTTAAGCTCAGCCAGCAGGTCTTTCTCCTTTTGTGTTAACTCGCGAATGGTTTGGTTTTTTTCGGTTACCTCACTTTTTAACCGTTTTTTTTCATGCTCCTTAGCCCTTAATAATGCGATTTTTTGTTGCTTCTGGTTTTTAAGTTGATCGATCTTGAGATTCAGAAGGGCCTGGGTTTGCTTTATAAGCTCCACTTGGGTTTTGCGGTAATCGCTATATTGTTTGAAATACTTCAAGCGTTGATAGGCCTGGTTAAAATCTTCGGCAGAGAAAATAAACATCAACCGGTTGTATGCGTCCCGGTTTTTGAAGGCATGATAGATCAACTTGGCATATTCTTCCTTTAGCCGACCTAGTTTTGACGAAAGTTGCTGGATGGTGTCATCGGTAGCCTGGATACGAAAATTATAATAATTGATTTCGGTGTTGATGGTGGCGATCAACTCTTCACGTTTTGCAATCTTGTTTCGCAACAAGACCAGTTTATTCATGGAGAGCTTTTTCGATTGCTGGGTCTTTTTGATCAGCTTGTTGGTGTATTCAATCTCCTTCTCCAGCTCCTTTTTATTTTTTTTAAGCTCTTCTTTTTTTTCCTGGGCAAGGCCATAAAAACTGATGCCGATGAATATTATCGCCAGCATAAAGGGGAAGATGCTATGTGGTTTATGGCTATGCTCGTTCATTTATTGCTTTACCATCAAATTCGTGGTATTTCCTGGTAGCGATCGGGAATTCCGAACGGAAAACGGTCAGTTTGGTTAATGATCACTCTTGAATAATCAATACCAACCTCAATTTCTTTATCAACCGATTCAATTTCGAATTTCACCGATTTGGGAAAAAGTTGTTCCTCCAATTTTTCAAATGATGTGTACGAAGCCTCAAATTTACGTTTTTCATCAACAAGTTCCTTGATCATCACTTGAGTAATTTTAAAATTATCCGGATTAAGCCATATCTTCTGCAAAGGAATGGTTACTTCAGGATCGTTCCTATCGATATATTTTTTAAGCTTACGACGCTCAATCGTGGTTAACCGGTATTCTTTGCTATCAATGGAAGCTTTGAACCTGCTCCTCTCATAAAATGAAAAATCATTACCCAGCAGAAAGGCTTGTAGCATGTCAAAGTCGAGCGCGCTATTGATGAATTTGTTTACATAGTTAAAATCCGTTTCCAAATAAGTGGATTCCAGCCGGTTGATAAATTTAATGGAATCAGGGGTAATTTTTACCCTAGCCATTTCGATGCCCAGCATCGGGGAAATGCTCATCCAGATTACGCTGTCTTTTTTAATACGGATCTGTCCCCTTATGGAATTCTTCTTATTGTTATTAACAAAACTTGCTGTAAACTTCGCACTCAAGCTTTTAAAGGCAAACTCATTTTTCTTGAGGTTCTCTATAAGGTAATCGGCACCTTCTTTTTTTATAGGCTTCTTAATGATGCTACGCTCTGTTTTACAGGAAAAAACAAATGGGATAATGAGCAGTAAGAATAATTTATTCAGATGCCTCAATGGCAAGGTTGATATTAGCTTACTCATGATATCGACTATTCTTCAATGTATTGTTCTTGTTCTATTTTCTTTATTAAAACCTCGGATTCGCCACCTTTGTCCCGGGCTTTTTTCCAATATTCAAGGGCAGTTTTTTGATAGCCCAATTTGTAATGGACATCACCATAATGCTCGAGTACTGCAGGGCTTTCATCTCCACCGTTTTTAATGGCCTTATAGATCCATTTTTTGGCCTCTTCATAGTTACCCTGTTTAAAAAGTATCCACCCATAGGTATCCTGGTTATTGGAGTTGCCCGGATTAAGCTGAATGGCTTTCTGGATCATTTCGGCTGCTTTCCCGAGCTTTTCACCTCGTAACGACAGGTAGTAGCTGTAATTATTCAGCACATAGGAATTTTGTGGATTTATTTTTAATACGCGATCGAACGCCTGATAAGCTTGTTGATGTTCCCCCAGCTCATAGGAAGCTTCTCCCAGGAAAATGAAAAACTGCTCCAGCATTTCCTGATTTTCGCGAAGCACCAGCCGTTTACCCTTATCCAGCGCATCCACTGCCTGTTCATAATTTTTTAACTGGTAATTAGCTATACCGTTAAAAAGATAAGGCAGTGGTTGCATGGGAAACAGCTCTTTCGCCCTAGCGCTTTCCTTGGCCATAGCTTTATGATCCTGCAGTTGATTTTCGAGCCTTAGGAGGTTTTCCCATACAGAATACTTACTGCTATCCACTTTAATCACCGCCCTTAATTGATCCCGTGCTTCTTGGTATTTTTCCTGCTGTAAGAGAATGCTTGCATAAAGAGAATTGATCTCGGGATTTCCGGGGTGCGTTTCGACTACAATACTGATCAACTCTTTTACATCATCCACAAATTTTTCATTCACTTCCGATATGGCAAAATAGTTCTTTAACATCCGCATTTTGGTTTCCACATCAAGTTTAGGGCTCTTGAATGCGGACTTTAATTCCTCAAGGGCTTTTTGCTTTTCACCGGCTTGCTGATAGTAATCGGCCAGTGAAAGGTTTACATATGGGTTATTGGGGTTTATTTTGCGGGCTTGCTTATATACCTCCAATGCTTTTTTCTTTTTTCCCGCATTCATATATAAGTCCCCAAGTTCAAGATAATACTCGGCTTTATCGGGAAATTCATCAATTAACTTACGCACTTCCTTTGCCGCCTTTTTAACCTCATCCTGCATCATGTAAATTTGCTTCTTTTGCAGGATAAGTTTTGGGTTGAGTCCCATTTTCTTTTCAAGCCTGTCATATACTTCAATGGCTTTCATATACTTACCGGCATAAACATAATTCATGGCCAATTGATCCATATACCGCAACTCCTCAGGTTCCAGCTCTACCAATTCTTCATAAATTTGAGCAGCTTTAAGGTGCTTTTCCGATTGCTGATATAGATCGGCCAGTAATAGTTTATACCATTTATTGGTATCATTGATAGCTTCGGCTTTTTGGGCATTTTCAAGAGCCTGTTCCAAATCATCTTTCTTGATGTGGGTGCGAGCCATTTCATAATAGGCTGCATGATGAAGGGAGTCACGCTTAACACATTGCTGATACTTTTCAATGGCTTTATCATAATTTTCCAATATGCGTTCTTTGGTTGCATCAACAAACAGCTCGGTGGTGCGACGCTGATAAGCATCGGAAAAACGCGACGGTATTCCCCGGCTATCCTGCTTCTCTTTTTCGGCTTTTGCCGGAGGCTGCTGAGTTTTGCACGCCGACAAGGCAAATATGGCGATGGTTAATATCCAAAAAATTCTTCTCATGAACCTCTTCTTAATTTGATTTTCCAGCGTATTTCACTTCATTCCTAAACTCAGGAAATATGTAAATATTTTTTTATTATGTCGTTAATTGACCCTTCTCCTACCCGGAGCCGGTGTGGCCAAAACCGCCAGCACCCCGGGTGGTTTCTTCCAAATGGTCAACTTCCACCCATTCAGCTTTTTCATGTTTTGAGATGATCATCTGGGCAATACGCTCGCCATCATTAATCTGGTAGCCCTCATTGGATAAATTGACTAAAATGACTTTTACCTCACCCCGGTAATCGGCATCGATCGTACCCGGTGTGTTGAGTACGGTGATCCCTTTCTTAATGGATAATCCACTCCTTGGGCGAACTTGAGCCTCATAACCTATGGGTAATTCAATAAACAGGCCGGTGGGTACAATAGTTCGCTCAAGGGGCTTTAAAACCACAGCTTCATTCAGATTGGCCCTTAAATCCATGCCGGCTGAGGCCCCGGTTTCATATTGGGGTAAAGTGTGCTTAGAACTATTTACAATCTTAATCTTCATCTTCTTTTGTTTTCGGAATTTATCACACCAGTTTAATTAAATTTCTTCTTTCTATTGCAATTATAATCAATACATACGTTAACAAAAACAACGTGTTGATGATTAATTCCTGTGACTGGTCTTTTATTTCAATCCAATTGCTCAACAAATATAAAACAACCGATAAACCCACATAAAGAACAATCTTACCAACATTATAATCCACAGGGTAATGCTTGCGTCCTACAAAATATGACACGATCATCATAGCAGCATAACAGATGAAGGTTGCCCAGGCAGCTCCCATATAGCCTATTTCGGGAACGAGAATAAAGTTAAAAACCAAAGTTATAACAGCTCCCATAATAGCAATTAAAGCACCATGCATTGTTTTACCGGTAAACTTGAACCAGATGGAAAGGTTATAAAAAATTCCCAGGAACAAATTTGCCATTAAAAGAATCGGCACTACATCAATCCCAATACGGAATTCTTCTCCAATGAACTTCATCACAATATCGATATACATCATGATGCCCAGGAAAATCAGTGAGGTTACCATAACAAAGTATTTCATCACGGTGGCATAAAGCTCTTTGGCGTCTTTTTGTCCCATCTTGTTAAAAAAGAAAGGCTCGGCTGCATAGCGGAAGGTTTGTACAAATAAAGTCATCAGCATGGCAACTTTATAACAGGCGCCATAAATCCCTAATTGCCGCATGGGATTTTCGCTTTCAGGGATAAGATGCTTTAGCAAAATGCGATCAAAAGTTTCATTCACAATTCCGGCAAGTCCAAGTATTAATAAAGGTAGTGCATAACGAAGCATCCTTTTCCAAAGCACCCTTTGGAATATTCGCTTTATCTTCAATAATACCGGACTTAGCATTAGCAAAGTAATTCCGCTGGCAGCAAGGTTGGCAATGAAAATATATCCAACACCGATCTCTTCGGTATAAATTAGATCAATGAACCTTACCAGGGTTTGATTGGATGAATTCTCAAGAATATAAGGAAAAAGCAGAATGAATAAGAGGTTGAGCCCAATGTTGATTGCAATGTTGGCCGACTTTATTAATGCAAATTTTTTGGCCCGGTTTTCAAGCCTGATTCTTGCATAAGGAATAGCGCTAACGGCATCGAAAGACAAGATCATGGCAAACCATATGATATATTCAGGGTGATTTGGATATTCCAATGCATGGGCAATTGATCCGGAAAACAGAATAACGGCCAATAGAAAAATGGTTGTTGTACCTATTAGGGACCACACCGTGGTACTATAAACATCGCTTTCGCCATTTTCTTTTTGCGTAAACCGGAAAAAAGCCGTCTCCATTCCGTAGGTTAAAACCACAAAAAGAAAGGCCACATAAGCATACATTTCGGTAACCACGGCGTATTCCTCGGGAATAAAAACCCGCGTGTATAATGGAACTAACAGATAGTTCAGAAACCGGGCCAAAATGGTCGGTAATCCGTAAATAGCTGCTTGTCCTGCAAGTTGTTTTATCTGGTTCAATACCGTAGTTTTTGGCAGTTGCTACAAAAATAAAAAATAAGCTCTATTTGCTTTCATCCGATTTATTCCATTTGGGCAAGCGGATATAAAAGGTAGTCCCTTCACCTTCGTCCGATTCGAACCAAATGTTACCTTTTGAATTAATTATAATGCTTCTCACCATCGCAAGCCCTATACCCATTCCGCTGGACTTGGTGGTAAAGCTGGGTGAAAATATCCGGCTTGCCATCTCTGCAGGAATTCCTGAGCCGTTATCGCTTAAGCTGATCAGGTAATTCTCCTCTTCTGTTTGAATATTGATATTGATCTCCCCTTTCTTACTTTTTCCAATGGCTTGGGTTGAATTTTTTAAAAGGTTATTGAACACCCTCAACATCTGCTTTTTATCCGAATAAATGAAGAATGGCGGTTGGGTGTCGTATTCATATTTAATTCGAATATTATGATAATCCTGGTAAAGCTGTATGGAATCATTAATCACTTGGTTGAGGTCCACTTTTTCGCGCCGGGTTCTTGGCATTTTTGCAAAATCGGAAAACTCCGATGCGATCAGCGATAATGAATCTATTTGTTCGATGATAGTTTGCGTAAACCGTTTCATCCGTTCGTCCATATCTTTTCGGTCTTCATCCCAGGCCCGCTTCAAATATTGTACATTGAGTTTCATGGGAGTAAGCGGGTTCTTGATCTCATGCGCCACCTGTCTTGCCATCTCCCGCCAGGCCAATTCGCGTTCCGATTTGGCAAGCAGATCGGCACTGCGGGCCAACTCATCGATCATCCGGTTGTACTCTATCACCAATTGCCCGATTTCATCCTCACGTATCCATGATATTTTTTCATTGGATTTCTCTAACTGTACCCGTCGCATTTTTTCCCTGATCAATAACAGCGGCCGGGTTATATAATTTGAAATAAGTAAAGCCAGGAAAACAGCCAGCGCTATAAGGATTACGTAAATGTTTAAAAAGGCCACCAGGAAATTGCTGATCTCATTTTTAATTTCTGTTTGCCGGGCAAAATAAGGTAAATTCAAAAATGCAATCAGTTCATTCTGATCGTTCCTGAACGGAACATAAGCCGACAGGTAATTGTAATTGCCAATACATTCATTTTTGATAAACAAGGCCCGTTTGTATTGGGTAAGCTTTTTATAGGCCGGGGCATTCATTCTTGAGGCAATGAGTCCCTGTTCAAAAATTTCGGGTCGCGACGAAGCCAATAATTCACCATTAAGATTATACAGATTAATATCGGTAAAAAAAACCTGGGAGAATTTTGTAAGAATTGAGTTCAAATAAGGATTCATTGCAACGGTTAGCTCATCCTCGGCAGCCAGTTTATGTTCCAGCTCAATTAAAACCGAATGGGCCTTTTCCCTCAGGGTATCTTTGTTTTTATTATGATTTAAACGAACGATATAAGAGATACTGCTTATCCCAATAATAATAAATGAAATGATAACCACACCGATCATCGATAACTGCAAGCGGGTCCGGAACGTAATCTTTTCCCTGTCGAACCGCTTGGGTGGATTTAGAATAAGGTAAAACAGTCCTCCCAAAATGATGAAAAAGATTAACAGATAGGAAAAGGGTGCAATGCGATCGAGGAAGCCCGGATTAGGTTTACTGATAATTATATGGGTATTTCCTTCGGCTTTATAGTGCAAATGATTGTATCCGTTCTTATCAAAAAAATGAAATTCGTTGTCGGATTTTTGATAATCATCAAGGTTAATGCTGTAAAAATAATTTCCCACATTTTTGATCAATTCACCATCCACATAAATACCATAGGAATACCCCGAAATGTCAGAAGCAATACGCTGCTCCTTGTCGATTAAAAGTTCCGGGTAACCCAGTCCTTTTGGAACAAAGCGGGAACTAATTTCAAGGAACATTTTTATAGGATAATTGGGTTTTACAGTATCACTTTTAAAAGGTAAAACGGCAATATAATTGATCGATTCGGTGCCGTCATCTAAAAAATACAAATGCTCGCAAATGGTTTTACCTCCCATCCGGTTAATGATATTGTTAAAATATTCATGACAATTAATGATATAATCATCGGGTTGAATACTGAGTTCTTTGTTTGCATGACAAATAGTTACCTGAATATTATATTTTCCCCAGTATCCGGTAAAATAATTTTCCTTAAGGTATTTTGCTGTTTTTTGTTCCACCTCCATATTCTGCGATTCCATATCCATCATGCGAATAATGGTGCTATCGGTCATGATCTTATTTTCCATTTCCCTAAAACTAAATTCTGCAATTTTATCCCTTTCAGTCGAAAGTTTTTGCACCATCAGTTTACGGTTGGTTATTTCCTTTTCATGATTAAAAACCTGTAAGAAGTAGGTGAAAAATGCAGTAAATATAACCAGGTAAAACACCAGGCTATAAAACGACAGGACTTTATTACCTTTATACCGGAGGAACCAATAAGTAATAATAATCGATAATCCAAAAACAGCGCTTACCACATTACAACTCCCGGATGAAAAGGAACAAAGCAGCCCGAAAACACCTAATGCTATAATAGCAGAAATAAGGTACTGATTGAAATTGTTACTTTGGATAAAAGCAAAGTGCATCAACTTTATCGCTATGAAAAAATAAGCGAATAATAGAAAAGCAATGGCTAAATAAGCAAGAATACTAAATTCGTTAAAACTAAATACATTGTTCAGGTCAAGGGGAACCGATGAATTCTTGATGATTCCGTCCAATATTTCAAGCAGAACTTTTAAAAATATAAATACATGGAATACCAAGGTGGTTATGGCAAAGTATTTTCTAAACTCGTTTTTCTTCCTTAATTTCTTTTCATCAACCCGAAAGTATTGATAAAAAACAAAACCTATAATGAACAGAACAAAGGCATTAATGATCAGGTCGCCCAGTGAGGAAAAGACAATGGAAGTTGCGTAATAATAAGGCCCGAATAATTGAGCAGAATATAGAATTCCGGGAATCTTAAAATACATAATCACATACCGTATCAAAAGTATGATCAACACAAATGATCCAAGAGTTAAGTATGGATGTATTTGTTTTCTGTTTACAACCCGATAGCCGTTAACTAGCGAGGATACAATAAAAATGAAGGCCAAAAAATAAAGAGCAAACAGGAATAATAATTGGGAAGTTTGGGGTTTTAGCTGACCGGGAAATTCCAGCGAAAACAAGAAATTTCCATTAAGTGACAGTATATTGTAAGAGTCCCTTTGCAGCTTGATATCAACTTGAGACGGCAGGTTTAAATCTTCATGATACTGGTTATTCAAATATTGATTCTGATATGGATAGGCCTTTTTGATCAAAAACAAACCCAGAAATTTAAACTGATTTTTTGAGGCCGATTTAACCAGGTAAAAACCATTATCTAACCTAAGCAATTCCTGTGAAGAATACTTTTTGTTGTAAACGGCGTTAACCGGAATTTCATTGGTTGACCAATAAGCCAGGGAATCATTTCGATAAACAAAAAAGGCAAAACCGTCATCGTTATAAATTTTCTTCTGCTGTTGGGCATACCTTTTCAATGAGTCATTTGTGAATGGATATTCAGTTTGAAACGATGTCAATTCATTTAAAAGCTGCTTTTCTTTTAAATTGAGCTCTGTTTGAAAATCATTATGAAGCCTTTCAAAATTATTTTCAATAAAGTAATATCTGCTAATAAAGCTAGCAAGGATCACAAAAAATGCAGCTAAAAGCAGGCTTATAATGATCGTTTTTCGCATCTCACTTATCCGGTTTAAATATGCTTGATTATGTTATTTTCATTTAATCAGCAAGGAGGTTCATTTTTTGTACAACAAATAGACCAAGCTTGAATAATTCATTTCTTTCCTGGCTTTACGATTTGAGACCACTCCATTTTTAAGTGCAGAGACATAGTTGACCTTACCCGATTGATATTTTTCACTCAGCAGGCTTACATAAAACGCATCAAATTTCATGGGTTTTTTCTTTTTAATCTTAAAGCCGAAAGGTTCAAAAAGTGTAATTAATGATGATTTTGTAAAATGATGAAGGTGTCTCGGAACATCCCAGGCAGCCCAAAAAGCACCATATTTTTGTGCATCGTTAGCATAAAAATTAGGTAAAGCGATCACCAGCAATCCCTCATCCTTAATAAGCCTTGAAATCTCGCTAGCTCGTTCTTGCAGATTAGGGACATGCTCCAACACATGCCACATACTGATCACATCATAATATCCGGAGGGAAGATCATTCAACTCATGTTCATCACGGATGTCCAAATTATATTCATTTATGGCTGTTTGCCTGGCCTCGTTATTGGGTTCGATGCCTGAAGCTTCCCAGCCATTTTTTGAAAATTCATGCAAAAATTCACCGGTTCCTGAGCCAATATCCAATATCCGATGTCCCTTTTTATGATGATTTATCAGATTGTATTTCCGCTTAACCGTATATTTTCTAACCAATTTATAAGCCTGGTTAACCAGCCCTTTATTCGAGCTGCTATGCGAAATATATTCTTCCGATTGATAGTAGCCGGGTAATTCATCAGGCTCAGGAATGGGATTGGTAAACCGGTGTTGGCAATTTTCACATCTCATAATGGAAAAAGTTTCTCCACTCAAAAAATGATCTTTTACCTCCATAACAGAAACAAACCCGGTATTTTTACACACCGGGCATTGATTAACTTCTTTCATATTTTTAATGAATGTTTCACGTGGAACATATAATTATCTACCCATATATACAGCTAAAACATTAATATCTGCAGGGGAAACGCCCGCGATTCTCGATGCCTGCCCTAGTGTTTGCGGCCTGATCCGGGTTAGTTTCTCGCGAGCCTCAAACGATAATGATTGTAATTTCGAATAATCAAAATCATTCCGAAGTTGAATATTTTCCAACCGTGAAAGCTTGTTGGCTATTTCCTGTTCTTTATTAATGTAACTTTCATACTTTGTGAAAATTTCTGCTTCTTCAATTACTTCCTTAGAGAATTCATATTTATGGTCGATAAAGTTGGCAAAATTTTCGCTTCCCTTCATCAAATCATAAATGGTTATTTGGGGCCGTAAAAGCAGTGAGTTTAATTTCACTTTTTGCTTTAGGGGCTGCGTCCCTTTTTCCGCTAGAACAGGGTTCATTTCTTCAGGCGATACACTTTCTTTTTTCAGGAAGCTAAGTATCTTATCCATTTTTTCTTTCTTATCCTGTACTTTTTGGAAGCGTTCCCGGCCAGCTAATCCTATTTCATAAGCTTTAGGTGTTAGCCTTAAATCAGCATTATCCTGACGGAGTAAAATCCGGTATTCGGCCCTTGAGGTAAACATACGGTAGGGCTCATCAACTCCTTTTGTGATCAAATCATCTATTAATACACCAATGTACCCTTCGCTACGGGTGAGAATAAACTCCGATTGTCCATTAATTTTACGGTGCGAATTTATACCTGCAATGATTCCCTGGGCGGCAGCTTCTTCATAACCTGTTGTTCCATTAATCTGACCGGCTAAAAATAAATTTTCAACCAATTTTGTTTCCAGTGTATACTTCAGTTGGTTGGGCGGAAAATAATCGTATTCAATAGCATATCCCGGTCTGAATATTTTAGCATTTTCAAAACCCGGTATCTTTCGCAAGGCTTTATATTGCACGTGGTCCGGTAATGAGGATGAAAACCCGTTTACATAAAATTCCATGGTATTCCATCCCTCAGGCTCTATGAAAAGCTGGTGGCTATTTTTTTGAGAAAACCGGTCGATCTTATCCTCGATGCTTGGACAATACCGCGGCCCGGTTCCGCCTATCCTCCCCTTGAACATAGGACTTTCATCGAAACCAATTTTCAATTCATCATGCACATGTGTATTGGTGAATGCCAACCAGCAACTTCGTTGCTGAGCTAATTTTGGTGTATCAGTAAAGGAGAATTTCCCTGTATCTTCATCACCTTTTTGTTCTTCAAGCTTTGTAAAATCAATAGTTCTCCCATCAACTCTTACTGGTGTTCCTGTTTTCATACGGTCAGCGGTGAATCCCAGGCGAACCAAATCCTCTGTTATTCCTTCCGAAGCTCTTTCACCTATTCTTCCTCCTCCAAAGTTCTTCGAACCTATATGGATTTTTCCATTCAAGAAAGTACCATTCGTCAATATTACCGACTTAGCTTTTATTTCTTGACCCATAGCTGTTTTAACCCCGGTTACTTTATTCTCCTCAACTATAATACGGGTAACAATATCCTGCCAAAAATCCAAATTGGGCAATCTCTCAAGCGTCAATCTCCATTCCCATGAAAACAACATACGGTCGCTTTGCGCACGGGGGCTCCACATAGCTGGCCCTTTGGAGCGGTTGAGCATCCTGAATTGAATCATGGTTTTATCGGTAACAATCCCTGAATATCCTCCTAACGCATCTATTTCTCTTACGATTTGTCCTTTTGCTATACCTCCCATTGCAGGATTACATGACATCTGGGCAATATTTGCCAAATTCATTGTAACCAACAAGGTTTTTGATCCTAAATTGGCTGCTGCCGCAGCGGCTTCGCTCCCCGAATGACCGCCACCAACTACTATTACATCATATACTGGTAACAT
>JAIPAP010000042.1 GCA_021740045.1 Bacteroidales bacterium | reverse complement strand
ATTTTTGGTTTTTACATCATTACCTTTATAGGTGAAAACTAATTTTATGTGTGATTATTTTGTGATTGTTGAGGACGCTTTAAATATTTGAAATTTATCTTAATATTTAAAGCATTTGTTTTTTATATCAATACTGCAATACCATTTTTTCAAAGTTAATTACTCATCAGTATAAATAATGATCAAAAGAGATCATCATCTATTCCTAAATGTAAAGTTCTTTGTATCCAATAGAACAAATGAACTTCATTCCTATCGGTTTTGTTAGTATGTATCACAAGGCTGAACAATGAAGTTTTCAATGGAGGACAAAGGTTTGCAGCATTCACGTAAGATCATGAGCATGAAAACAGAACAAAGGATAATTCGCTCGCTACCGGGTGTCTTTATTGTTATGCTGGTATTTTTGTTTACAATGATGGTAGGATGTTCTCCTAAAACAAAAACTTCCACCCTGCCGCTGGATTCGACACAGAGCTTTTCTTATTCGGGCACAGCCGAGGTTCCCGATAGATGGTGGACGGTATTCGACGATCAAAGATTAAATGATTTAGTGGATACGGCATTTTCGGCGAATTTTAATTTAAAAACAGCTTGGCAGCGACTTAAAGCGGCCCAGGCTGTGGTAAGGCGCGAAAACGCTAATCTATTTCCGGCAGTGGATGCTTCCGCCCGGTCGGAAATGAGCCGGTCAATTTACGAATTTGCCGATAATAATAGCTTCCGGCTGGGTTTATCCGCCGAATACGAAGTCGATCTTTGGGGACGGATCAATTCGCGTGTTGAAGCAGAACAATACCGTGCCAACACCACTTACACCGATTATCAAACGGCAGCATTATCACTTTCGGCAGAAATTGTGCGCACATGGTATCAACTCTCCGAAGCCCGGCATCAATTGGATATTGTTGTCAAGCAAATTGAAACCAATGAAAAGGTCCTCAGCCTCATTAAAGAGCGTTTCGGCAGCGGGCAGGTGCGAAGCGTGGATATTATGCGGCAACGCCAGCTGCTTGAAGCCACCCGGGAACAAAGGTCCTATGCTGAGGCCAGGGTTAAGACACTTGAACATCAACTGGCGGTATTGCTGGGAAAGCCACCTCAGCAAACCCTCGAATTTGCGCATGACAGTTTGCCACAACTTCCACCCTTGCCTGAAACAGGTATTCCTGTGGAACTTATTCGCCGCCGCCCCGATGTGCAAAGTGCCTATAACCTGTTAAAAGCTGCCGACCGCGATCTGGCGGCAGCAATCAGCGACCAATACCCACGGCTCTCTTTATCTGCTTCGGTTTCCACGGCAGCCCAAAATGCCGATAACCTTTTCAGAGATTGGGCTTATTCCGTTGCCGGTAATTTACTGGCCCCGCTAATTTATGGAGGGAGGCTAAGCGCAGAGGTGGACCGCAACCAAGCCGTTAAGAAACAACAACTTTATCAATATGGACAGGCCGTTTTATCGGCATTTCGAGAAGTGGAAGATGCATTAGTGCGAGAAAAGAAGCAAAGGGAAAGCCTCCAAAGCCTTAAGAAGCAATTGGCTCTTTCACGGAAGGCTTATGAGCAGCTCAGGGTAGAATATTTTAATGGCATAGCCGATTACCTCGATGTACTGACGGCGCTGGATGAAGAACAACAATTGCAACGGAATGTACTTTCGGCAAGATTGGCATTACTGGAATACCGTATTGCCCTATACAGGGCACTGGCCGGGGGCTTTCCGACAAACAGGGAAACAGTGAATGAAGGTTAACGTAACAAATCAGATAGTTTATCATGGCAGCAAACCAAAATAATTCGAGTGCAAATAAAGGGCAGCTAAGCTGGAAAACCACACTGCTGATCAGTTTTGTTGTGCTGTTTATAGGTAGTGTGGTTACCGTGATCATCTTCCTTACCGAGCCTGCCGCTATGCGTGCAGGAGCTACCAAAAAAACCGCAATGCTCGTGGACGTTATCCGGGTAAAGCGTGGAGATTTCCAGCCTACCATTATAGCCACCGGTACTGTTGAACCTGCCCAGGATATCATCTTAAGCCCAAGGATTAGCGGAGAGGTCATTGATCGTTCACCCCGGTTCACCCCCGGTGGATTTGTCATGAAAGGAGAAACATTATTACAAATAGACCCGGCGGATTATGAAAATGCCCTAAAGCTCAGCAAAAGTGATTTACAGCAAGCCATAGCCGACCTTAAGCTCGAAGAAGGCCGGCAAAATGTGGCCAGACAGGATTACAAACTTGTTGATGAAGAGCTTACCGAAGAAAACAAAGCGCTGGTACTGCGCAAACCACAACTTAGCGCTGCACATTCAAGGGTTGAAGCCGCAAAAGCCTCGCTGGAACAGGCCAAACTAGAGCTGCAACGAACAACCATAAAAGCCCCTTTTAACGCGCATATCCTCAGCCGCAATGTAAATATAGGTTCCCAGGTAGCGCCCGGCAACAGCTTGGGACGTCTGGTGGGAATGGATAATTATTGGGTAGCTGCTACTGTTCCAGTTTCGCATCTGCGCTGGCTTTCATTTCCGGATGAAGAACAAGAAAAGGGTTCCAAGGTAAAGATCAAAAATCGGACTGCTTGGTCAGAAGGTGAATATCGAACCGGTTATTTGTATAAGCTGGTGGGAACACTCGAAGATCGAACGCGGTTGGCAAGGGTTTTGGTAACTGTACCCGATCCATTGGTCCGTAAACCGCAACTGGAAGGCAAACCCAAAATGATGTTGGGTTCCTTTGTAGAAACCAGCATCCAGGCCGAAGAGCTTAAAGATGTAATACGGATTGACCGTGATTATATCCGTAAAGATGAAACAGTATGGGTGATGAAAGATAAAAAGCTTCGCATCAATGATATAAATGTAATCTTCAGGGATAGAAAATATGCCTACCTCACCTCAGGACTCACTGAAAATGACAGTGTTGTTACCACCAATCTCTCCACAGTAGTCGACGGCGCGCCACTAAGATTGGAATCCGACACGACAAAAGCAAATCAAGGTGGAACCAAATCTTCCGGAGGTGCGCTATAAATGAACGGTTCTTCATCAAATACGGATAATGGAAATTCCAAAAAGGGCGCTATTGCCTATATGGCACAAAACCCTATTGCCGCCAATTTATTAATGCTGATCCTTATCGGTGGCGGTATCTGGACAATGTACAACATCCAGAAGGAAGTGTTTCCGCAATTTCAACTGGATATTGTGGAAGTAAGCGTGGTTTACCCGGGAGCTGCTCCCGCCGAGGTTGAAAAAGGCATTTTATTACCTGTTGAAGAGGCCATCCGTGGCGTGCAAGGAATCAAAGAAGTGAGTTCCACGGCTTATGAAGGCATGGGCCAGATTTCCATTGAACTGGTAGCCGGCACCAACCGTATGAAATCATTCCAGGACATCGACCAGGCGGTAAACCGCATACGAACCTTCCCGGATGATATTGAGGAACCGGAAGTCCGCCTTCAATCGCGACAGCGCGATGTGATGGATATTGGGCTTTATGGGAATGTCGATATCTGGACTCTGCGTAAACTGGCCGAAAGGCTCCGCGACCGCCTCCTAAGCAGCGAAGAAATTACACAGGTAGAGATCGGAAATGTACCGGAATACGTCACCCATATTGAGATCCCCAGGCATAAGCTTCGCGAATACGGGCTCACGCTAGGCGAAGTATCTGCCATTATTGCCCGCTCCAGCGAGGATATACCGGCCGGTTCAGTGGAAACAGCCAGTGGGGAGATTTTGCTGCGAATGAAGGAACGCAAACAGTGGGCCGAAGAATTTGGCAACATCGATATCATTTCTTCGACCTCCGGTTCAACGGTTACCCTGACCGACCTGGCAGAGATCACCGATGGATTTGAAGAAACCGGGTTTCACGGTCAATTTAATGAACAACCTTCGGTAAGTCTGCAAATATACCGCATAGGTGAGCAATCGCCCCTGGAAATAGCCGAGGCAGTGCAGTATAATCTTAAGGATTTTGGCGCTACTTTACCACCGGGTGTAAATTACCGTATTGATAGCAACCGTGCCGATGATTACCGTGAACGCCTTTCACTTCTGACCGAAAACGGCTTGCTGGCCATCGTGATCGTATTGGTTATTTTGGCTTTGTTCCTGGAATACCGCCTGGCTTTTTGGGTCATGATGGGGATGGCGATTTCTTTTGTGGGGGGATTGGTATTCCTGCCCGCCATCGGTTTGAGCATTAACATGATCTCCATGTTTGGTTTCCTGGTAGTACTGGGTATTGTGGTTGACGATGCCATTGTGGTGGGCGAAAATGTTTATGAATACCGGCAAAGAGGCATGGGTTATTTGGATGCTGCCATTAAGGGTGCCAGGGATATTTCACGACCGGTTATCTTTAGCATCCTCACCAACATTATTGCTTTTATCCCTTTACTATTCATTCCAGGGACCACCGGTAAATTCTGGTGGCCGCTACCTGCTGTGGTGATCACAGTATTGGCGGTTTCCCTTTTTGAAGCCCTGTTTATTTTGCCGGCCCATCTTGGACATGTTTCCAAAAAAACCTTTTTCCGGTTAGGAGATTACATTAAAAGAGGACAACAAGCATTTGCCCGGGTTTTTCAGTGGTTTATCGACAAACGATACAAGCCTTTTCTCGAATATACCCTTAAAAACAGGTACATCACGCTAAGTGTAGCGCTTGCTCTATTGCTAATAGTAGGAAGTTATGGTTATAGCGATCATATGGGGATTATCATGATGCCTGAGGTGGCTGCCGATGAGATTGAAGCCGGCGTTACTTTACCGGTAGGAACTACCACAGATCAGGCTGCCAAAGTTGCCAAAGAGATCACCAAATCCACACGCCGGATGTTTGATGAAAACGACCTGTACAAAGTTGCCGATGGTGTTAAGACCAATGTGCGGGGCCAAAGCTTTATCGATGTTGAAATTGTAATGAAGCCACCGGATAAGCGTGATATGACGGCCCAACAGGTTATCGAGCTTTGGCGTGATGAGATCGGCGATATTGAAGGCGTTGATCAGATCACCTTTGAAGCTGAACGGGGGCCCGGTGGCTGGCAACAGGATATTAGTGTTGACATCAGTCATTCCGACATAGGCGTGCTCGAAAAAGCCAGCCAGGCCTTTTTCAAGCAAGCCCAATCTTTCGAAGCCACCCGCGATGTGAACGATAATTATAACAAGGGCAAGGCACAATTCGACTTTAAGCTTCGTACTGAGGGCCGCAACCTGGGATTAACGCCTTCGGTTGTGGGACAGCAGTTGCGTGATGCCTTCTACGGAGCGCTGGCCATGCGTCAACTGCGTGGAACCAATGAGATTGAGGTAAGGGTAAAGCTACCCCGCGAACAACGGAAAGACGTTCACCACCTGGAAGACTTACGTATTCGAACGCCTGATGGTATTGAGGTTCCCCTGATGGATGTGGTTGAAGTAACAGAAGGAGAAGCCTTCACGTCCATAAACCGGCGCGATGGCCGCCGTGTGATTACCGTAGGCATGGATGTGGAGCCGCCCAATGCCATGACCCGTGTGCTGGAATCACTACAGCAGGGCGTTCTTCCACAATTACGTGCTGATTACCCGGGGATCACCTGGAGTTTCCAGGGCACCCAGGCTGAAATGCGCGAATCAACACAAGTGCTATGGGGTGGATTTGCGCTGGCTATGTTGGTAATTTATGCTTTGCTGGCAGTGGCTTTCAGCAGCTACATTCAACCCCTTATCGTTATGGCTGCCATTCCTTTTGGCATTGTAGGAGCAGTAATCGGACACATTTTGCTGGGCTATGATCTTTCCCTTATCAGCCTCATGGGTGTGATCGCCCTCTCAGGGGTTGTTGTAAACGATTCCCTCATTATGATCGATTATGCCAATAAACAACGCCGGGAGAAACCTATTTTCCAGGCCATTCATGATGCAGGACTCCGCAGGTTCAGACCGATCATTCTTACTACCTTGACTACTTTTGGAGGTCTTACGCCAATTATTCTTGAAACTTCACGGCAGGCAACCTACCTGATCCCCATGGCTATTTCGCTGGGCTTCGGTATAATATTCGCTACGTCCATTATCCTGATCATTGTACCCAGTCTTTATATGATACTTGAAGACATTGTTGCCATGGTAAAGCGTAAATAGGGTTATCAGGACATAGTATCCGGATACGGATTTTGCATTTCAAGCAATATTTACTATATTTTGTAGCCTACTGCTGCAACTCTTCCATCAATTCATCGGTAAGTTCGAGGTTGTGGAATACGTTGGAAACATCATCGTCATCTTCGATGGTTTCGATGAGCTTAAGGACGGTTTTGGCGTTTTCTTTATTGAGCTTAACAGTATTTTTAGGGATACGCTGCAATTCGGCACGTTGGGTCTCAACACCCAAAGCTTCCAGTTTTTTAAGCATGGGCCCGAAATCCTCCATGGAGGTAGTTATGGTGAACACCCCATCATCCAGCGAAATATCTTCGGCGCCGGCATCAATCACTTCCATCTCAAATTCTTCTTCATCAAGGTCGTTTTGAGGAACGGTAAATACGCCCTTGCGGTCGAAGAGGAAACTTAGCGAGCCGTTTTTACCCAGGCTACCGTTGTACTTGTTGAAATAAGAACGGATGGAACTAACGGTGCGCTGCAAATTATCGGTGGTACATTCTATAAAAATGCCTACACCATGTGGGGCATAGCCTTCATAGGTCACTTCGTGGAAATCGGCAGCATCTTTGGAAGAGGCCTTATTAATAGCCCTTTCGACATTATCCTTGGGCATATTGGCCCCTTTGGCATTATTGATCGCCAACCTGAGCGCTGGATTAGCTTCCGGATCACTTCCACCTTCCTTCACGGCCACACTAATATCCTTAATGATCTTCGAAAATATCTTTGATCGCTTAGCGTCCATCGCGCCTTTCTTACGCTTAATGGTTGACCATTTATTATGTCCTGACATATTTCAACTTGTTATGTTAACTAATTTAATGAGCTAAAATACAAAAATATCTGCATTTATCTTAAATAAAATGCCATCCTATAAACGGACGGCATTCTATATTAGTATCTAATTCAAGTCTTGTCAGCAGGGGATTTGTGAACCAAACCCCCTTTCTATGGGCAGCGCCAACTCACCTATATGTAAAAATATTACCAGCCAATAAGGCTAATCCCCAAGGCAAAAGGATAAAGCTCCGGTCCTTTATCGTCCTTAAAAAGCGGTGTAAGTGAATAATTGGCATAAAGATTCAGCTTACCCCATCCCAAGCGCGCTGTGGCCGCAAATTTGAACGGATTCAAATGGAAATCACTGCGGTCTTTATCTTTGTTACGATCACCATTTCTATTATAAACAAGTTTTGTATGTGTGCCAATACGAACACCACTAATCATACCTGCTGTGAGGTGAAAACTGCTGGCATCGCTATGGCGGTTGGTTTGATATTCGAGCAAAATGGGCAGGTTAAGGTAGGTAGCCACCAATTTACTTTTATTGTGACTAATTTCTTCATCGGTTGCAAAATCAAAATCACGAATAATTCCTGCATCCGAATCAAGCAGCTTAACATCACTATCGAAGCGATAATTGTTGTATTCCAGTCCTAAGCCTGTTATCATACCAAAGTGATTGCGGATAAGATTAAAATTCTGTTCGAAAAAATTGATCCCCACATTGATGGATTTTTCCATGCGCAAATCCAAATATTCATACTCGGCGGGAAGATCCAATTCATTGTCGGGGTTCAGGTATCCATTCACACCCAATTCAAATCCTGCCCAATGACCATCAAACTCATGACGTTTCTTCTTTTTCCGGTCGAAATCCACATTTCCTTCTTCATCCACGGTGAGACGTGAGCTTCCAACTTGCACTTCGGTGCGTTCCTCATCGCCGTATACTTTCACTTCGATATTCCCCACTTTCACCTTGGTGGAGTCACCATAAGTTTTGGTGGAGATATCCAGGTGGCGTAATTTATCGAGGTTATCAAAGTCATTAAACTCAAGCTCAAACTCCCCCTTCTTGTTGATCTTCTTAATTACCGGTTCGTCATAATAGGTGAGTGTAGCCGAACCAGCGGTTTCACCTTCGAGGCGCTCGCGGGCTGTTACTTTTGCATGAGCCACTCCGCTCACATTGATCTCGGTTTCCTGGGTAACCAAGTTAAGGGCATTCAAGGTAGAGGCTCCTGACACCTCCGCCTCATGGGTTTTGGCAGTGCCATCAAGCTCAACATAAGCTGTGCCTGCTACTTCCGAATTCAACTCCTCCACCTCCAAAACCATGTTTACATTGGAAGCGCCACTGGCTATAAGTTCGAATTCTTCACCCTTGATGGGCGAATCCCCTTTTAGAGTGCTGGCACCATGCGCATCGAGACGCTCAAGTTCGGTAAACGTAATATAAATGGTCAGTTCGGTGGGATTATGCAGTGATTTGGAACCAATGGTTAGGGTGTTATTTTCTACTTCGGTAATAACTTTATCCTGCAGGTTTTTATCCGTTTCCACTTTTACTGATATTTCATCCCCTTGGGTAATGAATACAGTAAATGCGCCGCCTACATCTATTTGGTTAAAAAAAGCAACCCGGCGTTCTATGGTTACCACTTCCTTATCCCCATTTTGTGCAAATGTTGCTGTTCCCCCAATTAACAGGGAAACAACCAACATACCGGTCAAAAATCTTATCGCTTTCATAGTTCTTGTATTTTAGTCATTAACTGATCATACGACGGAACGGCTTCATTTTTTGTTACAAAGCAGATGACAAAATTTACTTAACTAAACGAGATTGCAACATAAATCTTTATTTTTGAATAATCAACAATCGATAAAACAGACGGAAATGAAGGCAATTTGATTTATCCTGAGATCAACCGCTAATCTAGTCTTCCCGTTCTTTATCCTTCCTGCTGCGGGCAATCACCAAATCATCGCTCATCAGGCGGTAGGACACCACCTTGCCTTGTTCGTTCTTTTGAGTTTCGAGGCGTAGATCGGAATTGGTCATTTTGCTGAAGCCGTTTACGCCCACGTCAGCAAGTGTCCACAGGTCGATGCGAACAGGTTCATCGATTACAGGAACATCTTTGCTCGTAAATATGTTCTTAACGGCTGCCAACAGATGATCCACCAAATGGAAATCCTTTTTATTTCTTTCTTCTCGATCAGTCATCTTCCAGGCCAGTTGCATATCGCGGAACATCGGAAGATATTCAACACGGTAAGTTAAGGCACCGGGTAATTCGGGTTGCTCATTCACAACCAACTCACTTCCTGACAGGCTATTTACGGGACCTATTTCCTGTTCCTCTCTTCCCAAAGACAGGGATTGATCATTTTGAGCAGCTTTCGATTCCATGATCGAATATGTTTTTTCCTCTACCGGGCTAATTCGCAGGGCTTGCGGCTTTACCGGATCAACTTCCTTGACAGGCTGGTCTTTGGGGACTTCAATAGCGGTTGCTATTTGCTGTTGAGCACCGGTAGAAGTATCATATCCGGGATTATAAGTAAACCAAAAACCCAGCATTAACAGAATAGCTGCAGCTGCCGAAGCGGCCCAATACAACTTCTTCCTAATTGACACAACAACCGGCTTCTTCAGCTTACGCTTATCCGGATAAACAATCTCATAATCAGGTTCAAGCCTGGTGTTTTCGTATGTTTCAAAAGCTTTTTGCAGTGCCGGGTTTTTCTCGAGAAATAACCTTATGTTACGTTCTTGGCTATAATCCAGATCGCCCTCGAGGTAGGCGACAAAATATTCATCATAATTGCTTTCATTGATCCGCCCAACCGGAATCACTTCTATATGTTTAAGATCTTCCTTAGCAGGATAACTAATCTTTTGATCAGGCTCAAGTTGAACTTCTTTTATCAGGTCGAGTTCCTCTTTAAGGTCGGGGTTTTCATTCAGGAATTGATGCAAACGAGCCTCTTCCTCCGATGAAAGCTTACCATCGAGGTAATCGATAAACACTATTTCGTAATTATTACGTGTGATATTCATAGCCCGTTAAATAACCGTATCCAAACTTCCTATATATTTTTTTATAAAAACCCTTGCCCGGTAAATGTAAACCTTCACTTGCGATTCATTCAACCCGGTGATCTCCCCTATTTCTTGGTAGCTGTAGCCCTCGTAATCGCGGAGCAACAACACCGAGCGTTGTATTTCGGGCAACTTACCCACCGCCTCGTTCAACACCTCCTTCAGATCGGAAAACTCATTATCGGTTGAATACTCCCCTTCATTCACGCTCTCAAAATCCGTTTGCTTCTTTTCCCTTCTAATGGTGTCGATCATGGTATGATAGGCGGTGGTAAACAAATACGACCGGGATTTTTCGGCGCTGATGGTTTCCGCTTTTTCCCACATCCGCACAAAGGCCTCCTGCACAATATCACGTGCGCGGTCTTCATCCTTGATGTTCTTCAACACAAAGCGGTAAACACCATCCGCATGATCATCTACACACTGATTATATTCAGCTGTCGTCATAGTATGGCCGGTCGTTTTTGTATCCGTTCGACGAATTTGATAGCAGAAAGTTACATAAAAATTTTCGGATCGAAATATTTTTAGGATTCAACAAACCACTAAGGAGGCTTTTATATCTTCAAGGTGGCGATTTAGAGGATATTTGATGGTTCTTAGTCCAACTTTAGCACTGCTAAGAATGCCGACTGCGGAATTTCCACATTGCCCACCTGTCGCATGCGGCGTTTACCTTTCTTTTGCTTTTCCAGGAGTTTCCGCTTACGGGTGATATCACCGCCGTAGCATTTGGCGGTTACATCCTTGCGCAAGGCTTTAACGGTTTCACGGGCAATGATCTTGGCCCCAATGGCAGCCTGAATGGCCACATCAAATTGCTGGCGGGGAATAAGTTCCTTGAGCTTTACGCAAATCCGGCGTCCGAAGTCATAGGCGTTTTCACGATGGATTAATGATGACAGGGCATCCACCGTTTCACCGTTCAGCAAAATATCGAGTCGTACCAAATCGGCTTTGCGGTAACCGGTAGTGTGATAGTCGAAGGAAGCGTAACCTCGTGAAATGCTTTTCAAGCGGTCATAAAAATCGAATACAATTTCGGCCAGGGGCATTTCAAAGGTGATCTCCACCCGGTTGCTGGTGAGGTATACCTGGTTTTTAAGTTCACCGCGCTTATCAATGCACAGTTTCATGATCTGCCCCACATAATCGGCCTTGGAAATGATCTGTGCCGAAATGTAAGGCTCTTCAATACGGTCGATGGTTGATGGCTCGGGTAAACCCAGGGGATTATGGACCTCTTCAAATTCCCCATCAGTGGTATATACATGATAGGAAACGTTGGGTACCGTAGTGATCACATCCATGTCGAATTCACGGTCGAGGCGCTCCTGTATGATCTCCATATGAAGCATACCCAGGAAACCGCAACGGAAGCCAAAACCTAATGCCTGTGATGCTTCGGGTTCATAAGTCAGGGAGGCATCATTCAATTGCAGTTTTTCCATAGAAGCCCGCAACTCCTCATAATCATCGGCATTCACGGGATAAACACCGGCAAACACCATGGGTTTCACCACCTCAAAACCAGCCACAGCTTTACTACATGGCTTTTCAACATGGGTTATGGTATCACCAACCTTCACCTCGCTGGAAGTTTTGATCCCTGAAATAATGTAACCCACATTACCGGCCCATAGCTCTTTTTGCTCGAGTGGCTTCAGTTTAAGCACCCCGATCTCATCGGCCTCATATTCGTGACCGGTGTTTACAAACTTCACATGATCGCCTTTGCTTATCTTGCCGTTAAATATTCTGAAGTAAGCTATAACACCACGGTAGGAATTATAAACCGAGTCGAAGATCAGTGCCTGCAAGGGCGCTTCAATATCACCTTTGGGCGCCGGAATTTTTTCGATAATGGAGTGAAGGATCTCCTCCACACCTATGCCGGTTTTGCCACTGGCTTCAATGATATCTTCTTCCTCACAACCGATCAGGTCAATGATCTGATCTTTCACCTCCTCGGGCATGGCGTTTTCCAGATCCATCTTGTTCAAAACCGGGATCACTTCCAAATCTTGATCGATGGCCAGATAAAGGTTTGAAATAGTTTGGGCCTGTATGCCCTGTGTGGCATCAACAATAAGCAAAGCCCCTTCACAGGCTTTAATGGAACGGGACACCTCGTAAGAAAAATCAACGTGTCCGGGTGTATCGATAAGGTTCAACCGGTAGGTTTCGCCCTTGTAATCATAATTCATCTGGATGGCGTGGCTTTTAATGGTAATACCACGCTCACGCTCCAGGTCCATATCATCGAGGGTTTGGTTTTGCAACTCCCGCTCGGTGACCGTCTTGGTAAGCTCAAGCATGCGGTCGGCCAGGGTGCTCTTACCGTGGTCGATATGGGCTATAATACAGAAGTTTCGAGTGTTATTCTTCATAAAGCGCAAAAATACGATTTATACCAATCCAATAGTATGCAACTATAAAAAGAGGTAATTGTTGCAGAGCATGGTATTTTGACGGAGAGACTTTTGAGACTGAGAGGCTGAGAGACTTTAGAGACTAAGAGGCTGAGAGACTAAGTGACTGAGAGATTGAGGGGCTGAGGGACTTAGGGATGGAAGAAGATTGAAGGTTGGAGAATTTTTTAGACTCGGCTCATAGATAGATTTTAAATTGTATACACTCACTGCTGATTTTCCGGCCCGATGTTTATCTCATGTTGCAAGCGGGTTACAAACATTTAACAATAAAATTTAATAAAGAATTAACATTTTTGATATAAATTCGTTATGGAATTGTTCGTTTGAACGCTTTGTGAATGATATAGATAATTTAAAACTTAAAAATCAGGCTTATGGCAAAAGTAAAATTAGCAATCAACGGGTTTGGAAGAATTGGAAGAAATGTATTCAAGATTGCCTTGAATGAACCTGACATTGAAGTAATTGGTGTTAACGATCTTACCGATACCAAAACACTGGCACACCTGCTCAAATACGACTCGACGCAGGGCAAATTCGACGGTGAAGTTTCCTTTGATGATGAAAACCTCATCGTAAACGGAAGCAAAGTAAGAGTTTTAGCAGAAAAGAGCCCGATCAATATTAAATGGCCCGAAACCCCCGATGTGGTTGTTGAGTCGACCGGCATTTTCCGCAAGCGCGAGAGTGATAAAGGCGGTTACGGCGACCATTTGAAAAACGGTGCCAAGAAGGTTCTCCTTACCGTTCCGGCCAAAGATAAGATCGATAACATGATCGTTCTGGGCGTGAATGACGAGGACCTGAAGGATAGCGATGAGTGCATCTCCAATGCAAGCTGTACTACCAACTGCCTGGCGCCGGTTGCCAAGGTATTGAACGATAAATTCGGTATTGTGAATGGGTTTATGACCACCATCCACTCTTATACCAATGACCAGCGTATTCTGGATGCTCCGCATTCCGACTTGCGCCGAGCCCGTTCGGCAGCCGTTTCGCAGATACCCACCACTACCGGCGCTGCAAAAGCCGTGGGTAAAGTGATCCCCGAACTGAACGGAAAACTCGACGGTATGGCCATTCGCGTTCCCACACCAACCGGTTCACTGGTTGATTTTGTGGCCAACCTCGAAAAAGAAGCCTCAATTGAAGAGATCAATGCAGCCATGAAAGAAGCTGCCGAAGGACCCATGAAAGGCATACTCGAATATACCGAAGACCCCATTGTATCGGTGGATGTGATCAAAAACCCAAGTTCTTCTATTTTCGATGCCCAAAGCACTATGTCATACGGCAAAACCGTTAAGGTGCTTTCATGGTACGACAACGAGTGGGGATATTCCTACCGCGTAGTCGACCTGGTAAGGAAATCAATGGGAGCGTAAGAAAATAATCTTTTTTGAGATAAAAATGAAAAAGGAGCCTGCGGGCTCCTTGTTTTTTCAAGGTGGTTAAACCGATCACTGATTTTATCTAAGCCAAAAATTAGAGCTTCTATTAGCGTTGACATCGCAAACAAAACAGGAAATTGCCATTTAGAAAATCTGTTGTCCGTGGCAATATGAGCCATCAAATAAATATCTTGTGAGTTTCTCGAAAATGGCATACCCTATACATTTGGCTTTCAAAGGATCGTTTACCTGCATAAACAAGATATCCCTGACTTGCTTTGTCGCTTATCCTTCTAAAATATCAAATCCCTATACATTTTTAAAGTCCAACTTTAAAAATGTATATAAAAGATGTTTATACATGCAACCGGCCGAAGGCATATTAGAAAATTAGAACTTACAATGATTTCTACGTGGTAAAATCATTTATAAGGATGTAATTATTCAGCCCGGGCTTCCATTTCAAAAACCTGGGCTGCATGTTTTTATTATTGTTAGCGTCACATCAATAAATCTTAAAATAAATCTGAATGCGTGCCGGTACGGGCAAATTTTATGGATTTATTATCATAGTCTATCTTCCAGACTAGTAGCCAATCAGATAAAATATGACATTCCATATATCCCTTGAAAGGTCCTTTAAGAGTGTGAGGCCGGTATCTGGAAGGTAATGTACCATTTTCAAGCAATAAACTTATCACTTTTTTAAGCAACTCAATATCATAGCCACGCTTAACTATTCTTTTATAGTCTTTTTTGAAAGCACTACTATATTCAGCTGTGTAATTCATTCCTCAAGTTGATTGAACAGGTCATCCACATCCTTTGCTTTAAATGTTTTACCTTGTTCAATTTCTAACATAGCTTCCAGGGTAGTCCGGTTTGGCACTTTCTCTATCTCCACAAAGCCATGATCCCTGGCGTAATCTTCCAGAAACTTAAGAAAGGTCTTTGCCTTTTCGCTGTTCTCGTCTATGCTGATGGTATAAGTAGCCATAATTGTTGTTTTACACAAATATAACGAAAATCTATAGCAACTCATTGAGTGTTTACGAAAAGTTCCGGGAAGCATTGACTGAACATCCACTGCATTCCCGGTAAATTGATCACAGGTTTTGAATCGTACTTACGCCCGCTTCTTTTTCCGCTTTTCTTTCTTATCCTTTTTGCCTTTCTTCCGTTCCTCGGCAACTTCCACCTGCAATTGGCGGCCTTGGAATTGTTCCTTTTTGAAAGCCTTTAGGATTTTGCCGGTATGCGATTCGCCTGTTTCAAAAAAGGAAAAGCTGTCTTTTATATCAATGTCTCCTATGTTGATATCCCTGTCGTGGGTGTTATCATTGATCATGCCGATGATGTTCTTGGGGGCAATGCCGTCTTTTTTACCAATATTGATAAAGAAACGGGTAAAGCTTTCATGGCTGTTCTTTTTGCCTCTTACATTCCGGCTTTCATTCCTGCCCGAACTGCCTACCTTTTCGGCCTTGGCTCTACTGCTGTTGGCTTTTTTGTTAAGGTCGGGGGCATTTTTATAATAATCCAAAAAGCGGTTGAATTCCAGCGATACGAAGTGCTTGATGATCTCTTCCTTGCTCAGCCACTCCAACTTTTTGTTAACAGTGTCCATAAACGGAGCAATTTGTTCCTCGTCTACCGTAGCATTTTCCATGCGGTCGATAAGATTGAAGAGTTGCTTTTGGCAAATTTCCTCTCCGGAGGGAACGGGATGCTTCTCGCACTTTTTCCCAATGATCTTCTCGATCTGCGCTATCTTTCTTACCTCATGATAGTTCACCAATGAAATTGAAATCCCCGACTTTTCGGCACGTCCTGTACGGCCACTGCGGTGGGTGTATATATCAAGCTCATCCGGAAGGTTATAATTGATCACATGTGAAATATCATTCACATCCAGGCCTCTTGCAGCTACATCTGTAGCTACCAGCATCTGAATGGTGCGGTTCCTGAAGCGATTCATCACATAATCGCGCTGAGCCTGCGAAAGGTCGCCGTGAAGGGCATCGGCATTATAGCCATCCTTGATCAGTTTGTCGGCCACTTCTTTGGTTTCCATGCGGGTGCGGCAAAAAACCAATCCGTATATGTCGGGGTTAATGTCGGCTACACGCTTAAGTGCGTAATAACGATCGCGGGCATGCACCTGGTAATAAATGTGGCGGATGTTCTCGGCGCCTGAATTTTGCTTACCAATGGTAATCTTTACCGGGTTCTTCAGGTAGTTTTTCGAGATGCGTGCCACTTCCTTCGACATGGTAGCCGAAAAGAGCAATGTCCTTTTGCCTGCGGGCGTGGTTTGCAAAATATTATCCAGTTCCTCCCTGAAGCCCATATTAAGCATTTCATCGGCTTCGTCGAGCACTACCGTATTGATATTACCTATATTGGCGGCTTTGCGTTTGATCATGTCCAGGGTGCGCCCCGGTGTGCCCACAACAATTTGAGCGCCCTTTTTAAGCGCCTTTAGCTGGCTTTCGATGCTGGCGCCTCCGTATACCGGCACGATCTTAAGCCCGGTAAAATAATGTGCGTACTGTTCGAGATCACTGGCAATTTGTATGCATAATTCCCTGGTGGGAGCTAAAATCAATACTTGCGTAGTATTCTGGTTCAAGTCTACCTGTTCGATCAAAGGAAGTCCAAAAGCGGCCGTTTTACCGGTTCCGGTTTGGGCCAACCCGATCAAATCATTTTTGTTTCCGAATATCTCGGGTATTACCTGCTCCTGTACAGGAGTAGGATTTTCGAATCCAAGAGATTGTATTCCCTTGAGCAAATCGGGCGAAAAGCCCAATTCAATAAATTGTGACATCTTGTTATATATGAATTTTGTTACTTTACCAGCTTAACATTGACGGCATTCAGCCCTTTGGGTCCTTTTTCCACCTCAAAGGAAACGGCATTACCTTCCTTTATATCGCCCTGTACATTGTTAATATGCACAAAAACATCCTTGCCGGAAGCCGTATCTTTGATGAACCCGAAACCTTTCTCATCATTAAAAAAGATGACTGTTCCGTGCTTTTCCGGATCATCCTGCTGGTTATCATTGCGGTTGGCTGCTCCTATTTGAATATCTTCGGGGTCGATCTCTTCTTTTTGATCGGGGTCGGGGGGTGTAGACGAGATGTTACCTTGTTCATCCACGTAGGCGATCATATCGTCCAGGCTGCTTTTGCCTTCGCCCTTGCGAGCCTGACGGCGCCTTTCCTTTTCTTTACGCTTCTTTTCCTTTTTATTCCTTATTTCTTTCTTGTTATTGGTTTCCTGCGATCTTCCCATTTATTCTGGTTTAATTAAACAATGTATTATTTCTCACTAGTGTACCTTTTAGGTCCGGAAGCCGAATAAAGGTACCCATTAGCCAACTTAAGGCCCATAAAGACACAAATACCCATTCCTCCGTTAATGCAAGGAATGGGTATTTCATTTTTGACTATTGAACGAGATCAAATCTTTAGAAAGCCGGCTTTACATCTACTGCCATTAGGCCTTTTTCGCCTTCTTTAAGTTCGAACTCAACTTTATCATCGGTTTCGAGCACGTCGTGGGGATTTCTCAAACCTGTGCGGTGCAAGAATATGTCTTCTCCTTCTTCCGATACAATAAAACCATATCCCTTGGCTTCATTATACCATTTTATTTTTCCTTTTGTCATGATAATGCTCTCTTAGTTGTTATAGTTGTTCTTTTTTGGGCGGGCTTCATTTACCACCAGTTCACGGTCTTCAAATGTAGCACCGTTTAACTCTTCCATGGCCTTTTTTGCTTCATCTTGGTCTTCCATGGTTACAAAACCAAAACCTTTGCTTTTACCACTGAATTTATCAGTAATAACTTTTGCGGAACTTACTGTTCCGTACTCTTCGAAGATACCTGCGAGGTCATCTTCATTAACCTTGTAATTAAGGTTTCCTACGTAAATGTTCATTGTTATAAAATTTAAATTGTCAAATTACTCAATAACATGGCTGCGTGTTTTGTTGCCAAGATTCTTACTTATTCGAAATTTCACGGGTGAAAGGTCAAAACAAGGTATGTATCTGTACAAACGTAACTATCATCAAGCCTGTTATTAAACGCTCCAATTTCATCATTGAAATAAGCAGCTTGTTTTGATAACTATAAAATTGATGCTATAGTATATAAAAAAGAGCCAAATTTCAAATCCGAAATTTTTGCAAAGATAGTTAATTTTATATCACACACAACACTAAGCGTCTTTTTTAATGTTAAATTATATCTTCTTTACCCTATATACCGCCAAGCAAAAGTATCGGTCTGTATGTTCGATCGTTCACACCTGGAGAATGACAACCAGTTATCCTACATAATTTTCTTCCGCTCAGGGGCAAGATCTTTCAGCCATTGGTTTACTACATATTCATTTTGTCCAATCCATGCTTTCACGCCTTTAATGGGATCTTCGCTGTTGAGTTGCAATTGATAAACCAAGCTGTTGAGTTGCTTTTCGGACAGTTGCATGCGCTCGAAGAACCGGGCTGCGTGGGGGTGAATATTTTTCAAATCCTTATGCGCTACAGTATAGATCTTTTCTTTTTCACCAAAAATATTATCCGGGTCTTCAAGGAACCTTACATCATAACGGGCGAAAATCCAATGGGGTTCCCAACCGGTAACCACCACTTCTTTCCTGCGTTTTATAGAATCCTGCAAATGCTCCAGCATCTTCTCTTCCGAAAGGTTTAGCAGCTTAACATTGAGCTTGTACTTTTTAATGGCAGCGCGCGTTTTATGCATCACACCGGCGCCGGTATCGATACCAATAACCGGGTGGGGATAGTTTTTAAGATCGGAAACTTTTTGCAAATCGCTGTATTCAGGAACTACCAAACCGGTACGTGCTTCGGGATAAGTGATCCCAAGGAGTTCAATTTCCCCGGAATAGTCCTCATAATATCGCTTATGTGTTCTAGGCAGCCAGGCATCGGTAAACACATCGGCTTTTCCTTCGCCCAACTCCCGGTAAACCGATTTCACATCGGTAAGCTTCATGGTAACCTCATAACCCAACTTTTCCTCAAGCAGGTAACTGGATAAATAGCTCAAGGCCACACTTTCCGACCAGTCGGTATACACCATCCTTAAGGTTCGCTGCTCTTCCTTATCAACAACATCCGTATTACATGAGCCCGCTAAAAAGGCTGATATGCTCATTGCCAGTATAATGATAATTTTGTTTTGTTTCATAACTAGGTTCTTAGGTCAAACATTGTTTTCAGGAATCCCATGGTTTGCTTGCGATCTTTCACCACAAACACCGGAATATTCTTTTCAGCTCCGGCCAATTCCTCCGAGGTATTGTCAAGGATCACATCGGTTAGCTCCGATTTAACCTTGGAGCCTATGATAACCAGGTCGGCTCCCATATTCAAGGCTTTAGTATATAAAATATGGGCTTCCTCGTTTTCAGTATCAAGGGTTGAGGTACAAGGTATTCGCCCGGGATCGAGCTTGAGCCTTTTCATGAATTTTTTGTATTCCTTCTCACTGTGGTTTTTCACCATTTGCCGGAGCTTTTCTTCCTCCTGCTTTGATCGTGAATATTGGGGGAAGTATTCCAAGGGTAGTTTGTATACATGATGGCAGAAAATTTTTGCCTGGGTCAGTTCCTGAAGGCGTAAGGCCATTTTCAGGGCCATGCCCGCCATCCTGCTAAAATCCATTCGCACCAGCACATTTTCAATCTTATGCGGTGAAGTTTCACTAATAAGCAAAACAGATGATGGACTAACACTAAGCACTTTCCTAACAACACTGCCCCGTCCTTTGTAACCGAGCTTTTTGCCCATAAGGGTAAGGGTAATGGGGTTTTTCTGACTGTAATGAACGATGGTCTCAGTGGTAGCGCCCTCTTGTACCTCTACTTTTGTTTCAACATTTTCCTGGTGATTAAACAAAAGGTCGATCTTTTCCTTTATATCCTCCCTTACAATTTCACTCAATGGAGCATCCAGATCGGGCAAAGTGGAGAGTATTTCCTTGGGAATATCGTAAGTCCGCATTACATGCATGAAGGTTATGCTTTTGGGCTTGAATTTTTCGGCCAAAAAATTCCCGTAACGGATGAGGAAGTCATCCATTTCGCTCAAATCGAGGCAAACCAATATATGATCTAGTTGATACATGGTACTGTTTTTCAAAGTTAATGAATTATTATACTTTATCTTCCGTTCCCCCTTCCGGGGCATCGTGAGTTCCTTTATCACGTCGCTTTATCATACGGGTGATGGTTTCCCGGTATTGTTTTCGTTCTTTGTCGCGTTCCACTTTCATCATATCATCATGCTCTTCTCTTAATCCCTTTAATAAACTGGTTGTAAGAATGATGAGCAATATTGCAAAGGGCAATCCTGTGGAAATGGCCGCTGTTTGCAGCGCTCCCAGTCCACCCCCGATGAGCAATACGGCTGCTACGGCTCCCTCGGTCATCGCCCAGAAAATTCGTTGGGGTACCGGGGCATCCAGCTTACCACCTGCTGTGAGTGAATCAACCACTAATGAACCCGAGTCGGAGGAGGTGACAAAAAAACTGGTGATCAACACCACGCCTACAAAAGAAGTGACTATTGAAAGCGGGAACTGCTCAAGCAGCACATACAGCGAAGTGGCTACATTTTCGGTAACGGCACCGGCAACATCGGCCAGGGCATTAATTTCCAAAAACATGGCGCTACCGCCAAAAGCCGAAAGCCACAGGAAGGTGATGATAGTGGGTACTATTAATACACCCAGCACAAATTCCTTAAGCGTTCGCCCGCGGGAGATACGCGCAATAAACATCCCCACAAACGGCGACCAGCTAATCCACCAGGCCCAGTAAAAAACCGTCCAGTTATTCTGCCAGTCGGATTGCTGATAGGTTTCCGTCCAGGTGGATAACTGGAAGAAGTGTTGCATATAGCTTCCCATATTTTGCACAAACGAATCGAGGATAAACAGCGTGGGCCCCACGATCATAATAAATAAAAGGAAAATTGCGCCCAGGTATATGTTTAGCTGACTGAGCCGCTTTACACCGCCACTCAATCCTGCCACAACCGAACCGGTAGCGGCAAAAGTGATCAGGGTGATCAGGATGACCTGTGTGGTGGTATTATCGGTAAGGCCGAACAGATGGGCCAGGCCTGCACTCACCTGCTGCACACCAAGCCCAAGTGAAGTAGCCAACCCAAACAAGGTGGCCACTACCGCCAGCACATTGATCACTTTACCCCAAGGACCATGAACTCTATCGCCTAATAAAGGATAAAACACCGAGCTAATGGTAAGGGGCAACTTCTTATTAAAGGTAAAAAAGGCCAGCGCCATGCCCACTAATGCATAAATGCCCCATGCATGTAATCCCCAGTGCAAAAAGGTAGTTTCCATTGACAGCCTTGCCGCTTCAACGGTGCCGGCCTCTCCCTGCGGGGGATTGATGAAGTGGTTCATGGGTTCCCCCACACTCCAGAACAAGATACCGATACCCATACCGGCGCTGAACAGCATGGCAAACCAAGCCCCCATTGAAAACTCCGGCCGGGCTTTATCACCGCCCAAGCGTATTTTTCCAAATTTGCTAAAGGCAATATAAATGACAAACACCAGGAAAAAATTCACCGCCAACACAAAAAACCATCCCCCATAATCGGAGATGTTGTCTTGTATCACCACAAATACCTTATCCATCGGCTCCCCAATGATCAGTGTTACGGATATGAAAATGATAATTAACACGGCTGCCGGCCAGAACACCGGCCCGTCCACATCAAAATATTTGTTGGTGCTTTTCAGGTGCGCTTCGCTGTCGGGATTGGTCTTTTTCTCTTCTTCCATAAATGATCAATTAATACCTTCAAAATGACTGTATAGAATTTTATAACATATGCGAAAGGTAACATGTTTAATCCGTCAGGATAATAGTCTCTTTCTCCCTGTTGTTGGGATGTTGGAAAAAGCAAGTAAAGCAATGAGTATAAGTGCTTGTTTTTTCATGATGTGAAGGTTTCAATGTCAGTTAACGAAATAAGGCTATAAAAATAAAAAAATAATTGATCTATTGGGTATACCTTAATTCTTTTATACTTTATCCTACAGGTTTACTTTCCGATTCCAAAGCCAAGCTAAACCTTACATTTCATAATATATCAATTCCAATTATATCCACAAGAAGCTTATCTCCACTCATCCCTTATCTTTTTTTGATATTCCAAAGGATCGATTTTTATCTTAAGCTTACCGGCATATTGCATTATATTTTTTTTCTGCTTCTTGGCAATTGCTTTATCGATCCGCTTTCTGATCTCCTCTTTTGAAGACCCCTTTCTTATTATAGTTACCATAATTATATCTATTTGGGTTGCAATACAAAAATAACAAAAATTAACTGCTATTCATTGTTTTCTCTTTGGGTTGTTTTGTGCAGCTTATTAATACATAGAGCAATTTCCTTCCCCCAAGCTGTTGCCCATTCAATTTCATGATCTCCCAAGGGCCCCTGTTCATTCATTACAAAAAAGCCTTCGGGAGGCTTAATCAAGCCCCCGCCTTTTTTCTTTAGCAGGCTGGCAATTGGTTTGGCGGCATAACCTCCTGTGTTTACCACAAACTTAAGGGCTTTGGATTTTACGCTGTCCAAATGAATGCGGGTATCGAAAGCGACGACTTTAAGAACAAGTTGAGTAGTTAGCAAAAAATTGAGCAGCAAAGAGCGTAGAGCGTAGAGCGCAGAGCATGGAGCACGGGGCAAGGTGCATGGAGCAAAGGCTTCGTAGCTCGCTACCCGGTAACTTTAAACTTTCAACTTTAAACTCACTTCCCCCTTCATAAAAATCCCAAGTACCTGCTGACAGCCCACCCTCTCCATCTACCGGCAGATTTGGCGGATGCGACCGCAGTCGATCATTTTGCTTCAAGTTAATCAGAAGGAGGCTTTGCCGAATTTACTGATTTACTTGAAGCAATCCCGGTTTAGGAACTGTTTTGTTCCGTGATAACGGAATAATTACAGTTCCTTAATCGGGGAATTTAGCCAGTCTTAATCCGATTGAAGGCGAGGCACGAGCCGATAAACGGATTTAGAGTGGCTAATCCCGAGCTAGTGATTGTATCATTACGCGATAGCGGAATGATTACAAGCACTTAATCGGGATTCAGATGGTCTCTCCCCTTTGAAGAAAGTAGAAGATAGAAGTTAGAAAATAGATTGCGTAGCGCAAAGCGAAGGGCTTAGAGCGTAGGGCATAGAGCAGAGAGCTTGGAGCATGGAGTGGCTTCGTAGCTCGCTGCCCGGGAACTTTAAACGTTCAACTTTAAACTCAATGCCGGGAGCAAAGCGCAAAGCGCTAAGCACAGAGCGAATAGCGTGGAGCAAGGTTTTGCGGCCTGCTCAACTTTATACTTTCAACTTTAAACTCATTTTCCCATTCATAACCACTTTTTATATTTATTCATCACCTCTTTATTTTACATTATTGTCCAAAAGTAATGGTCTGTTGCATGGATACAGGTACCTTTCTACCTCTATCTTCCCCGGGTATCCAACGCGGTGAATTAGCCAGAATGCGAACGGCTTCAAAGTATAGATAAGGCGATTGGTCGGTTGCGGTTTGAATATCATGAAGATCCCCTTCAGGTCCAATGGTGAAAGTGAGATGCACTAATCCACTCATCCCCATTCGCCGGCCCATAACCGGAAAATAATGCTCTTTGGCAATATAGTCATTAAAATCCTTATAGTTCTTTTTCAATGATGGGTCTTCCAGATCGGGAAAGCTTGGAAATTTACCTACATGGTCGTATACCATAGGATAAGTCGTTCCCAAGGCTCCATCCTCAATCAAACCCTTTATTTTTGAGTATTCAATAGTGTCGACACGTTGGGTTTGGGGATTATATACCCTCCAAAGGCTGTCAGGATAGCCGTTGTTAAAATAGCCTATTTCTACCAGGGTTCCGTTATTGGAATAATGTTTTACCTCTCCGTGCTCAATATCAGGAGATATGGAACTGAACTCACCTTCATAGATTAAGCCGGTGGAATTGCTGATCAACCTGATTATGTAACCTTTATCCTCCTCAAGTTTGATCTCTTCCCTTATATAAATAGCTGTTTGTCTGGTTGTCTGACCCATGCCAGCACCATAATAAAAATAAGTGGTGTCTTGTGCATTTACCCCAATCGAGTTGAAGCTGCATATGATCAGAATAAGTGCTAGAGATTTCATATCGCGATGTTATGATTTATAAGTTTATTAATAATATGACTTTAATAAAAATCGACGAATAGTATAAGTTGTACAGGCTGGTCTTCTCCCTTTTGCCTTGCCAGTTCCCAGGGTGGTGAATTAATAATCACACGGGCAGCTTCCAGGTCAAGGTATTTGGAGTGGCTGTTTTGTAGTTCAATGTCATATATCTTGCCATCTATCCCCACTATAAAGCTTACAGGCACCGTACCCCTGATACCTTTCTTTCGGGCCATAGTAGAGTAATGCTTTTCATCATCTACATATTCCGAAAAACTATCATATTTTTTAGCCGCAGATGTTTTCGGGGCAGGAAATGAAGGAGGGTTTTCAACGATAACATTTGGTTTGACGTATGCCTTTTCAATAGCCCATTTCTTAAGGACTTTCCTAACACGTGCATAATCAAGCGTATCATAAGTGTTGGTTTTAGGATCAAAGGCCAGCCAAATGCCATCAGGACGGCCATGGGTAAAATGACCTTTTTCGATCACCCGTCCCCAGTCATTCAAATGCTTGAACTCACCGTGCTCAATTTCGGGATGAAGCGAACTGTAATTGCCTTCATACAATAGTCCGTTTTCCGAGTGAAGAAAACGGATCTTAAAACTATCCGTCAATCCAATCTCTTCTTTTATGAATACGGCTCTTTTGGTTTTTTTCTCCGGTTGCCAATTCTCATCAAAATAAAAGCGGGTTGTATCCTGCCCAAAACCTTGTAATGCAATAAATAAGCATAGGAGTGGAACAACTGCAAGTACTTTCATTTTAAACTTTTAATTTGAATAATTTAACGTTTGATAAAAGTAGGGTAAGTTATAAAGAAATGCAAATTCATTTTATTAAATCATGAATGCGGTCTAAATATCAGCAGTTTGAAAAAAATTACCTTCAGAGAGTCTTGGGGCTATAAGGCTTTTTAGGATCGGCTCGCTCTTAAATCTGAAACTTTCAACCCGCTCACCTGATAATCGTAATCGACCCCTGCAATGTCCGTTTTCGTTGCCCTTGCAGGGTGATCTCGTATACATCGCAAATATAAAAGTAGGTGCCGTCGCTAACGTCGTTGTTGGTGTTTTGGTTTTTGCCGTCCCAGTTGATGTCGGGGTTGGTGGTTTTATAAACAACCTGCCCCCAGCGGTTGAAGATACGCAGGTCGATACGGTCGACAGAGGTATAAGGGAAAGGTTTAAAATAATCGTTATGCTGGTCGCCGTTAGGCGTGAAGGCATTGGGCAGGCGGTACACCGAGCAACTGTCGATGCTGACGCAAACCGTATTGCTGGGTTCGCTTGCATTGTTTACCGAATCAAGTGCAATTACATAATAGCAACCTGATATGGATTCTAAATTCCCGTGTGTATAGGATGTTTCGGTTGCGCTAAGGGTGGAATCCAGGGGAACAATCATATCACTATCCTCGGTTGACCGGTAAAATATATGGTATTTCATCACATCGTCGGCGCAATAGTTATTGGGATTGGTCCATGTAAGCACATTCTCCACAAACTCACAATTGGTGGTCACCGTTAGCTCCGGCGGACAGGGAGGTTCATTATCGAGGGGAACCCCGCATTTTTCCTGGGAGTTGTTGGTCAAGGTCCGGTTGATAGCCGGATCGGTATAATTGCCCACGGCTTTAGCCTTGTAACAGTACTCCTGCCGGTTCATCAGGCCGCTGTCCTTATAGGCCGGTTCATAGGCAATGCCAACCGAATCGAAGGTTGCAGAGCCGGGATCTTGACGATAGATCACAAAGGATTCATTCACCCAGGGCACCTCATTGGTCCAGCTCAGGTTCAGCTCATTATCGCCGGATGCTATCTCGAGCCATGTGGAGCGCGCCACCTCCGAAGTACCGATAAAGAACACGTTGCCGGGGGTGTTGTTGTAAAAATCCACCTGGTAATAATACGACTTATCGCGGGTGTTCAAATTGGTATCGATGTAAATGGTATCATTAATCCCGTCCAGCGTGGCAATGCGGGTGAAATTGCCGGGATCATCATCGGGAGCGCGAAGCAAGCGGTACTGGAAAGGCCCCGGTGTTTGTTCATAATTGAGCTCATCCGGCTTCGACCAGGCCACATACACAGAACCGTTTTGCGGATGGGTGTTTCGCACACTGGCATTGGTAATGATGGGCAGATCGCGGTCGAGGTGAGCACATACTTCTTGGGAGGCATAGCTTTCGGCGCCATCGGGAAAAACGCCGGTAATGCGGTAACAATATTGTATGCCGCGCACCAGCCCGTTACCGTTATTATCATCGATAAAAGAAGTCACATCAGGGTCTTCGATCACTTTAATCATCTGAAAACCTTCGGCAGGTGGAATGCCTTTCTGGCAATATCCCGGCTCAAAGCCCGAAACATCGTTTTTACGGTAAATACGGTACTTTCTAACATTGGGGCAGTCCGACTGATCCCATGACAGTTGTATGGAATTGGCCTCCGTTACCGCCACCAGGTTTTCGGGTGGCGGACCAATTACCCTGATGGTGGTGGTATGCAGATCGATGAGATTGACCATATTTTCCTGGTCCTTGGCTTTAAAAAACACTTGGTAGGCCCGGTTGCGCACATTGGAGCACCCCGGTGCCCATGTAAAGGTAGACGTCACCTGCCCGATGGAATCGATGGGCTGCTCGAATTGAGCCGGATTATCCTCGAGTACCAATGGACCACCGGCGGCGGTCAGCTCTACGCGATTGGTATCCGGGTCAAAGGCCGTTACATCAAAACGAAGGGTATCCCCCACCCTCACGCAGGTGTCGGTTATGGTGGTAAGTTCCGGGGCATTGTTATCGCAAGAGGAAACCTGTATCTGCATGTCCCGTGTAACCGAGCCGATCTTGGTCCCATCGCGCCATTCCACAATCCTGAAAGCTACATTGTATTCTCCCTGCATGGTAGGTGCATCCCAAAACAGATTGCCGGTGACCGAATCGAGGGTAAATTCATTGGAGGCCGGCGGCAAAGTGTAGCCGGGGATAGGTTGTCCATCCGAGCCTTTACAATCGATAAACTCAAACGACAGGCTATCCCCATCGGGATCGTAGGCGCCGGGATTATGCAGGAAAAGCTCATCCACACAAGCCTGATCGATAGGGGGGATCAACAGGTCGGGAGAGTTATTCGGGCCCAAAAAAGGATTGATCACCAATTCAGACTCGATGTAAAAGGGCACATACACCGAATTGGGAATATTCAGGATACCGGCATTGCGGTTGGGATCTTCCATTGAAATAGTATAAGTGCCCGGCGCCGGAAAGGTATGGGTGCCTTCATAAATATTTTTACGCATATCGGTTGAAAGGAGCTCGCCCGTATGTTCGCAAAATTGCCCGCCCGGGGTATTTCCGGGAGGGCCATTGGTACGTGGCAATATGCTGCTTTCGCCATCGCCCCATTCAATTTCCAGCTCACAACGGTCGGCCGGACTGGGAGCAAAGGTATAGGTGGTAATGGTTACCTTGTAAGTAAGATCTTTAATATGCTTATAAGTGATCTCACCCGCCCGCTCATGCGTGGCCTGCACGGCAAAATGTAGCATCATAATCATCACTATCGGTAACAATCTTCTAAACATCACTATAGCGGGCTTGTGTAAATTCATATCAAAAGTAACAATAGTTGAAGGAATATGGTGCAGGGAGGGGGAAGGAAATTTTGATTTGAAAGGGTGGGCAATGGGCTATCCTGTTTCATCTTCATCTTCAACTGTTTATTGCTTTTTGCCAACTTCACCGATAGTAGCTCCATCCAATAGTAGTATGAATAAGCGGATTCGGACGTCTGTTTGATTGTTTTAGGACATTGCCATAATAAATTTTACTATAATTTTGTTATTGCTGAAAGAGATTTTTACGCCGGGGGATACCATGTATAAGTTTGATAATACCATAGAACGCCGCGAGATATTAAGCCGTTACCGGTACTTGCTTCGCACCATGAACCTGAACGAGGGGCATGACCACAAGCATTTACTCCGCAGGTCGCTTAATATTGCCCTCGATGCCCACAAAGGTGCACGAAGGCGCAGTGGCGAGCCGTATATATACCACCCCATGGAAGTGGCCCAGATCGTGGCCGGCGAAATCGGGCTGGATGAAACCTCGGTAATATGTGCTGTTCTTCACGATGTGGTAGAAGATTCGGAATACACCCTCGAGGATATCCGCGGCTTGTTTGGCGGTCAAATTGCCCGTATTATCGATGGGTTGACCAAGATCAACGAGATCGGAATTTTCGATCAGAAGGAGCCTTCTGCGCAGGCAGCCAATTTCAGGAGGCTGTTGTTAACCCTTTCCGATGATGTTCGGGTGATCCTGATTAAGCTTGCCGACCGCCTGCATAACATGCGCACCCTTTCCTCGATGAAGGCGGAGAAGCAATTGAAAATAGCTGCGGAAACCACTTATCTATATGCTCCCCTGGCCCACCGGCTTGGCCTTTACAACATGAAGAGCGAGCTCGAAGATTTAGCCCTCAAATACACCGAGCCGGAAGTTTATGAAAACATCTCACGCAAGCTAATTGAATCGGTAAGTGAACGTAAGCAATTTGTGCGGGAGTTTATAACACCGGTTAAAAAAGAGCTTGATGAGAAAGGCTTTAAATACCGCATCCTCGACCGCGAAAAATCCATTGCTTCCATCTGGAATAAAATGAATCAAAAGGAGATCCCTTTTGAGGAAGTATATGATCTTTTTGCCGTAAGGATCATCATTGACACCCCTATGGCTTTTGAAAAGGTGGATTGCTGGCGAGTATATTCCATCATCACCGATCATTACAGCCCCCGGCAGGATCGATTGCGCGACTGGATGTCGACACCCAAAGCCAATGGTTACGAAGCTTTGCATACCACCGTTATGAGTCACCAAGGACGTTGGGTGGAAGTACAGATCCGCTCCGAGCGTATGAATGAGGTGGCCGAAAAAGGTTATGCCGCGCACTGGAAATACAAAGAAAAATCGAATAACACCAACAGCCTCGACCGCTGGCTTAACCGCATTAAACAATTGCTTGATTCACCCGATCCGGATGCGATCAATTTCCTGGATGAATTTAAGCTGAACCTGTTTTCGGACGAGATTTTCGTATTTACCCCCAAAGGCGATCTTAAAACCTTACCGGCCAAATCAACCGCACTCGATTTCGGCTACAGCATCCATTCCGAGATCGGTAACCAATGCATAGGGGCTAAAGTAAACCATAGGCTTGTGCCGCTCAACTATGAATTGAAAAATGGCGACCAGGTGGAGATCATTACCTCCAAAAAACAAGTTCCCAAGGAAGAATGGCTTGATAATGTGGTTACTGCCCGTGCTAAATCGCTCATAAAAGAAGCCATAAAAGAAGCCAAACGCGAACACTACGATAGTGGCAGGAAAAAACTGGAAGGGATCTTTAAGGCCCTTAACCTTGATTTCAATAAAACTAACCTGAGCAAATTTCAGCGGACCTATAAGATCTACAGCAGGATAGACCTGTATTACAAGGTGTCGATAGGTGAGATTGGGGTAAAGGAAGTTAAAAACTGTTGCCAGCAGCATGAAAAAAGCGGACTTCTCAACTACATCCGTAAACCCCGCATGCCAAGACTAAATTCCCAGCGCAAAGCACAAGCATCCAATAACAATCAGGAACCGAAAGAAAAAACCGATGCCTTGGTTCTGAATGGCGATTTCAGTACCACCAAAAACGAAATTGCCGCCTGTTGCAACCCGATCCCCGGAGATGAAGCCATTGGCTTTATATCGCCCAATAATAAGATCATCATTCACCGCACCAACTGCCCCGAAGCCATTCAGCTCGGCTCTCGTTTCGGAAACCGCATTATTAAAGCCCGGTGGTCGAACGAAGGAATTGCCACCTTTTTAACCGGTCTTAAAATTTCCGGTTTCGAAAAAATGAACCTTATCCATGAACTATCTCGTATTATCACCCAACAACATCAGCTCAGCATCCAGAACTTCCGTTACGAAAGTAAAAGCGGCATTTCGGATGTAGATATAATGTTATATGTTCAGGACACGAAGCAACTGCATCACCTTATCTTGGACTTGAAAAAAATTAAGGACATTAAAAAGGTAAGCCGGATCAATAAAATTTCAGCATCACTGGCCTAAAATACTATTTATTCGATCAATTCTTCTGTGAAAGCTACCAAATGCGGATTTTATTTTTATTTATACCAAATAATAATAATTGTAGTATTTTTGTTATTTTTACATGGTAAAAATACGGAGAATAACTCTATGAAAGACAATAATGATAAAATAACGTTCGAAACCGTAAAGAATATTTTTACGGAATATCTCGAAACACACGGCCATAGGAAGACACCGGAACGTTACACTATTTTAAAAGAAATTTACTCAACCGACGGCCACTTTGATATTGAAACCCTGTACATCAGGATGAAAAACAACAAATACAGGGTAAGCCGAGCAACCTTATATAACACCATCGATCTGTTGCTCAATTGCAACCTGGTCACCAAGCATCAGTTTGGTAACAATTGTGCTCAGTTTGAGCGATCTTATAAGTTTAAGCAACATGATCATTTTATATGTCTCGATAACGGTGAGATCATGGAATTTTGTGATCCCCGTCTGCAAGAGATACAGCGATCGGTTGAAAAGTTGTTAAACGTGGAAATAACCCACCATTCTCTTACGTTTTACGGTCGGTGCAAAGATCATGAGAACGATTCGAATACCACGAAAGATCGCAAGCACAGCACCAGCAAGAATTAATAAAACGTAATTAATGGAAAAAATTGATGTTATTTTGGGCCTTCAATGGGGAGATGAAGGCAAGGGAAAGATTGTGGATGTTTTTACACCAAAGTATGATATAATAACCAGGTTCCAGGGAGGACCAAATGCAGGGCACACCCTCGAAATAAACGGCAAAAAGCATATTCTTCACACCATACCCTCCGGTATTTTTCATAAAAACACAACCAACATTATCGGTAATGGCGTTATAATCGACCCATATGTCTTGTTGAATGAAATTAATGAGCTGAAAGAAAAGAATATAGACGCCTCACGGAACCTGTTGATCTCGAAGAAGGCCCATCTTATATTGCCCACCCACCGTTTACTCGACGCTGCTTATGAATCGGCCATGGGCGAACGGAAAATCGGGTCTACCCTAAAAGGTATAGGGCCTACTTACACCGATAAGATCAGCAGAAAAGGCATACGGGTAGGCGACATGAATTACGATTATTTTCAATCGAAATATGAAGCGCTAAAGAAAAATCATTTCGATATTATTAACCGGTATGATTTCGATTACAGTAACATTTGTATTGATGGGCTAACCATTGAAGAATATGAAAAGAAATGGTTCGAAGGGCTTGAAATGATAAAGTCATTTCAGTTGATCGATAGCGAAACATATATCAATAAAAGCCTGGCAGAGGGAAAGTCTGTTTTGGCCGAGGGAGCCCAGGGCACCTTGCTGGATATCGATTTCGGTTCCTACCCTTATGTAACCTCGTCGAATACGGTAACAGCAGGCGTGTGTTCCGGTCTTGGAGTTCCTCCCACTAGTATTGGGAATATCTATGGAGTTTTCAAGGCCTACTGCACCCGCGTAGGCAGCGGACCTTTTCCCACCGAATTGAGTGATGAGCCCGGTGAAAAGCTTCGCAACAATGGTTACGAATACGGCGCCACCACAGGGCGACCACGCCGGTGTGGATGGCTTGACCTTCCGGCATTGAAATATTCCATAATGATTAACGGCGTTTCAAACCTGGTGATGACCAAGGCCGATGTGCTCGATGTTTTCGAGCAGATCAGCGTTTGCACTCATTATCAATTCAACGGTGAAACGATCGATTACCTGCCATTTTATGTTAAAGAAGAAGAGATCAAACCTTTCTACCGGGATTTAAGCGGTTGGCTATCCAAAATAAGCGATATGCGTACTCCCGACGATTTCCCACCCCACTTGCTTGATTACATCAAATTCATTGAAGAGCAGGTGAATGTTCCAATTACAATCGTCTCGGTAGGCCCGGGGCGTGATCAGGTGGTTTACAAATAGAGGCTGAACTTATCTATTGCTGCCTCCTGACGGTTTGAGGGGTTGGCGAATGGGCTCAAATACCAGCAAAATTTACAGTGTACCGGCCATAAAAAACTGCACAACGATTAAGATCATTGTGCAGTTTTTATTGAAGTAGTTTCCCGGAAAATTTATACGCTAGAATTTCTCATCATACTTTGTCCAAAGCAAATCTCCCAGATCAAGCGCTTCCTTCACCACTTTGTTACCCCAATCATTGGTATATCCGGTAAGGTATTTAATGGTCTTTTTAGGATTTTTTTCCTTATACATATCCAAGGCTTTGGCCTCCACTTCCTTTTGTTTTTCAAGCAATTCGGTTTGCATGGGGTTCCATACTTCACGCACATCTATGATCATATCACCCCAGCGCTGGGCGGTGAGTGTTCCCAGGCGGTTAAAGGCCCACCAGGCTGATTTGGGTGTATAACCATTGATCCGGCCGGGAGTTGAGTAGGATTCGGGCAGATGGGTTACATTGCTGTATACCGGAATATAAATGGAAGAGGCGATATTATCCTGGGCCAGCCATACTACGCCACCAATTTCATCGGGTAACCAATCGCGCGACTGTGTAATGGTGCCATACATAGTATACCAGCGGGCAATGGTGCGCTCGCCTAAAAAGCGGATATGACCTGATTCATCATCTACATGAAACCATGATCCGCGTATATTATCAAGTTCCAGTTGATCATAGGGCATAAACGGATTGGCAAGCGGTGAAATCACCTGTTCACCTTCTTCATTTTCCACGGTGAGCGTCCGGCGCATGTCATAAGGTGTTCCCTGGTAATAATCGCTGAAAGCATCGATCATATCCTGGACTTTCACCTTTTTATCGGGCTTAACCGAGAAGGGATAATTTTCGGAGGTGGCATTGAAGTTCTTTGAGGGCGCCAGTAAGTCGAAAACACGCCACTCACGGCGACGGGCAGCCACCGACTTGCGGCTATCGGGCGCATAAGCGTAGCAGAAGCGAAAATCTTCTCCTTCGTTCCACCAGCCATATTTTTCGGCCACATCAAACACATTATCCGAAGCCATAAAATGATCGGGATCATCCAGGTTGATCTCTTTGATGGTACTGGCATTGGCATTTACGGCAATATGGTCGTCGGGGACACACTGGGCAGCCCATATAGCGCCAACTTCACCTTTTCCGGGCCCTACTATCTCGAAATGCCATACTTCCTGAGGATCAGCAATGGTAAGGCATTCCCCATAATCGCGCCAGCCATATTTTTTAGTAAGCTCATCGGCCATGGTAATAGCTTCGCGAGCCGTGGTGCAGCGCTCAAGCATCAACATAGCCAAGCGCTGGCAATCGATAAGACCTGCATCGGATTGCAAGGTGTCGCGCCCACCAAAGGTAGACTCGCCAATAGCCAATTGATGCTCGTTCATGCTGGGATAAGCCGTGTTGATGTATTGATAGGTATGTTCTATCTCCGGGATTTGCCCGATTTTGGTGTGCTTATAAGCCGGCATGGCATGTTCATCGGTTGAGGTCCGTTTATACATAGGTGTCATCTCACCGTCTTTATGGTCCTGAGCCTGCTCAATGTCCATCCATGAACGGGTGCGGTGGCTATCATCGGTATGGGATGTCATAACCGAACCGTCGGCCGAAGCCTTTTTACCTACAGTAATTGACGTACAACCTTCGGGCACGCCACCCTTCCAATCGCTTTTATCCTGGGCGCTTGCGTTTCCAAGGTTCATCAAGCCCAGGGTTAATATAACCGCTGTTAAATAAGTACTTAGCTTTTTCATCGATATAATTTTATATTAGTGTTTAAAAGCAAAAATAAGGTTTTCATATTTCTTGGTTTACATATAAAGGATAGTTTATAAACACTGAAGCCTGTATGATCTTATGGCATCCACTCGAATAATTGATAATGATCGCCGCTCATACCAAGGCTCTCATAAACTTTTTGAGCTACCTTATTGGTTTTATCCACATATAGCCTTATCCCCACAAGGCTTTCCGTATTTTCCACCTTTTGTTTAATATGATGATACATCATCCGGAAAATGCCCTTTTTACGGTAATCTGGCAACACATAAACCGATTGTAACCATAATACGGTTCCGTTGCGCCAATCGCTCCACTCGAAAGTAGTCAGCATTGAGGCAACAACTTCACCATCATGTTTTGCCAGGTAATACCTTCCTTTTGAATGATCAGTAAAAACCTGTTGCACGCCCTTTTTAACCGTTTCGGCATCCAATGATATATTTTCCGTTTCCAGGGCCATTTTTTGCTGAAAATCAGTAATCACCTTCCATTCATCCGGCAAAGCCTCCATAATCTTAATTTTTTCCTTCAACATAGAAATCCATACTTTTGTATAAGTTTTTAAACTTGTATGAGTTATAGATGAGCAAAGTTAATGAACTAATGATTTCAAAATCCGCCAATGAGTGAATTAATAAAACATGAATGTGGAATAGCGATGGTGCGCTTACTGAAGCCATTGGAATATTACCTGGCAAAGTACGGGACATCCTTATACGGCCTTAACAAGCTGCATTTATTGATGGAAAAACAACATAACCGGGGGCAGGATGGCGCCGGTATAGCCAACCTGAAATTCGACCTGCCACCGGGTAAAAAATATATTCATCGCCTGCGTTCTAATGCCGAATCGGCTATTGATGACATATTCAAGCAGATATACAACTGGGTGGAAGAGTTGCAGGAAAAGCACCCCGAGCGAGTGAAAGATGTCAACTGGTTAAAGCATAACCGCCCGTTTACCGGTGAGCTTTTTATGGGGCATCTGCGATACGGCACTTTTGGAGGAAACGATCCTGAAAACCTTCACCCTGTGAGGCGTGAAAACAACTGGATGACCCGTAACCTGGTGCTGGCCGGTAATTTTAATCCCACCAATGTGGACGAGCTTTTCACTAAGCTGGTGGAACTTGGACAGTCCCCTATTGAAACTCCCTATACCATTACGG
>JAIPAP010000041.1 GCA_021740045.1 Bacteroidales bacterium | reverse complement strand
TCTTTATGACGATGATCCCGATGACTATCGGGATCGGCATAAAGCGAGAAATCTCATTGCTAAATACATTTTTCCCGGACAACAATGATTTTTTTATAATTTTACTCTATCTATTATTCAATCCAAAAACCAATTTTTATGCTGCGTAATTTTATCCTGCTCGCTATCACCCTGCTGCTGATACCAACGGCCTTATCAGCCGGCGAATTCAAAGTATTGAATTTTTATAAGGCGCCAAATGATATTGCGGCTATTCGTTATGAACGAACCGATATTAATGGCGAGGAATGTGCCTTGATCAAGGTGCGCACCGGCCTGAGCGGTGTGACTATCTTACCCAATGCTGGAGCGGTTGGCGATGTTAGTTATAAAGAAGGCGACTATTGGGTGTATGTCTCGCCCGGTGAGCAACAACTGAAATTTGTGAAAGAAGGCTTTATTGCCAAGACCTTTTCCTTTCCCATGCCCATTGAGTCCTCCACGGTTTATGTGCTGGAGCTCACCGGTACCGGCGATAAACAGGCGCTGGATGAAGACCTCATCAAAACCACCTTCCGGTTTAATGTAAGCCAGGTGTACATTTCCAGGGGTGGCGTTGCCCCGGTGCAATCCACCGGAACGGTGGCCGAGTTCCAGCTTCCCAAAGGCAATTATTCCTTTACCTATAGCAAAGAAGGCTATAGTGAGGTTAATAGGAACATCACCGTGGAAGAAGAACGGGTGATCGACATTCGCTTGCAGGAAGGACAGGAACAAACCACCATGAAGCTCCCCGGTATTATCACCATCACGTCCGAGCCTGCCGGTGCCGATGTGTTGCTCAATAACCAAAAGGTGGGGGTAACGCCATACACCGATCAGATAATTGCCGGGGTATACGATCTTACGCTTAAAAAGAATCTCTATCATACCTATAGCGCTACCTTTTCTCTGGCCGAAGGTGATACCAAAGAATTGCCGCGTATAAAATTAACGCCCCGCTTTGGCTATATAGCCGTAAATTCCGAACCAAGTGGAGCCGAAATCTTCCTCGACGGAAAATCACTGGGCACAGCGCCCATCCCCCGCCAAAAAATTGAAAGCGGCAACCACACCCTGCGCGCCGAAATGGACTTATACCACAGCGAAACCCTGGAATTTACCATAGCGGATGGCGATGATATAAGCCCTAAACTCACCCTCGATCCGGCCTTTGGCAGCCTAACGGTCAACTCCGAACCCAGCGGAGCGCGGGTGTATTTGGATGACGAAATGATAGGGACCACGCCCCACACCGAAAACCGCCTGGCTTCCGGCAACTATGAACTGCGCGTAACCAAAGACCTCTGGAACGAAGTTACCGAACGCCTAACCATTAACAATGAGCAAACCACCGAAAAGATGATCGTGCTCACCCAAGATTTTGGCACCGTGGAAGTGAATGCGCCCGGAGCCACCATTTACCAAAACAATGAGCGGGTAGGCACCGGGCAATACAAGGCCAAGCTTCAGCCCGGCCGCTATATGTTTAAAGCCACACGAGACAAACACCTGGATGACGAAGAAGAAATCTATTTATCCGTTGGTGATACCCGGACCCTAAACTTAAACCCGCAACCCATACAAGGCAGCGTGTCCATTTTCTCCGAACCCCGCAAAACCCGTGGCGCCGAAATCTATGTGAATAACCAAGAGCAAAAAAAGACCACACCGGCGGTGCTGCCCTTGCTCATAGGCGATTATACCATTACCCTGAAAAAAGACGGCTTTCTGGATAACACCAGGGCAATTACGGTAAAAGCCAACGAGCAAAAGAAGCTCACCTTTCAAATGCAGACCTATAAAGGAAGCTTGCAGCAAACGTTTAACAAACACAAACGCGAAAAACTAGTATGGGGTGCGGCAGCCATATTAAGTGCAGGAGCCGGAGCCTATTTCCAGCAATCTGCCGACAAGCATTATGACGAATATCAAGATACCAATGTGACCCAGGATGCCATCGACTTGCGTGAGCAAGTAGACAAGGAAGATCAGCTTTCCCTGATCGGTTATGGTGTAGGAGCAGCCTGTTTGGTGCCGGCTATTATTCACGCTGTTAAGCAAGGCAAGGTTAAGAACAAATTAGACATAACAGCAAAGCCCTATGGGGATGGATTGGTGCTGGGTGTTAATTTTAAATTGTAAATGTAAATTATGATAACACTATTGTCAGGAGAGCGTGAATGTAGGATGGAGATTTCTCACTTTAACCCTATACCGGTAATTCCGATGACTATTAAGCTCGGGGTAATAGGGTTAAAGTTCGAAATGACAATTAGTTATGAGTTTTGTAAGGGGGGCTGTGGGAGCCCAACTGCCTCGCCTCAGGCGAGGGCAGGAAATCTCCTTGATGTTTACCGGACATCAGTGAAACTAAAATCGTAAATCTAATCCCGAAGTCATCGGGACTAAAATTTGGCACCATGAAACACATAAAACCAAAACCCAGCATTCTACTTTCCCTCATTGCAATAGTAACGCTAACCACCTGTGAAGAAAGGAAATACGATAACCCCTACGACCCGCAGGTAAACATTGACAGCCTGGCGCCTTACAACCTTCAAGTGGAACACCTGGGCATTTTTGAAAAGAAACTCACCTGGGAGTGCGATGCGGAGCATGCCGAAAGCTTTGTGATTGATAAAAAGACCGGTGAGGAAAACTGGCAGAATGCCGTTGCCACCGTTAGTGGCGATACACATGAATGGATTGATACTGATATTGAATTGGATAAAACACATTATTACCGCATTAGAACCAGGTTTGATGAGCAGGTAACGCAAAAAACTAGTGTAGAATTTGAGGAAGCTTTCCCGGAACCTTCCAACTTCCAAACGGAAAAGCTATCCGATAAAAGCTATAAGCTAAGCTGGACGGATAACTCCTCCGGGGAACAAGGCTTTAAGATTGACCGTAAAACAGCGGATGGGCAATGGAAAACAGCTTATGGAACAGTTGAGGCCAACCATACCGAATTTATTGATACCAATGTCTTTGTAAACCCCGCAAAAGGATTAAATGTTAAGTATCGTTTGTACGCTTATTACGAAGGTTATGAATCGGAACAAATCTTAACAAGTACTGATGCAGCATTAATTCCCCCCGCTGATTTACAAATCATAAGAAATCCTATTACCACAGCAACATTGCAATGGACGGACAATAGCAATGGAGAAGATGGATTCAAGATTGAACGAAAATATAAAGGAGGCAACTGGGAAGAAATTGCTACGGTTACAGAAACCCACTACCAGGATACGGATTTTGACCTGAACACGCAGGTTTTTTACCGTGTAAGCGCCTATGTTGGCCAATACCATTCTTCATTTGTTGAAAGTGATTTTGATGCAACGATACCCCCACCGGAAAACCTGGAAATAACAGCCAACTCCATCTCTTCTGTTACCTTAAACTGGGATTACAACACCACCGGCCATGAAGGCTTTAAAATCGACCGCAAGGTGAATGATGGGGCATGGGAAAATGATTTTGCTGTGGTTGATTCCGAAACCACCAATTTCAGTGATGAAAATGTAGATTTGGTAAATAATGAATACACCTATCGGGTTTATGCTTATTTAGAAGGATATAAATCTGCGAAAATGGAGAAAAGCATTTATATTCCAGATATAGGCGAAGTATATGCGGGAGGTATTGTTTTTTATTTGGACGGTCAAGGCGGTGGACTGGTTTGTGCCGAAAGTGACCAGCATACTGATGCAGAATGGGGTTGCTGGGGCACTGCAATTGGGGGGACCGGTACCGGCATAGGTGACGGGGCCGCGAACACAGCAGCTATTGTAGCTGGTTGCAGCGAAAGCGGCATTGCTGCCCGTATTTGCGATGAGCTGGAACTTAACGGTTACAGCGACTGGTTTTTGCCCTCAATAGACGAACTCAACCTGATGTACGAAAACCTGCATCAGGCCGGCATGGGAGGCTTTGCAGACAACGTCTATTGGAGTTCTTCGGAGTACAGTTCTAGCATCGCCTGGGGCCAGAGTTTCAGCGATGGCGGTCAGTACAACTACGGTAAGGACTACTATATACGTGTCAGGGCCGTCCGGGCTTTTTAACCATTTAACCATTAAACGAATATCTTGCCTTAGGCAAGATCGAATTTTTTTTTAGTATGGCATTGTATTATGAATTGAGTGTTTTTAAGGATGGGTAAAAAGATTGACGATTGATGATTGCAGCCTTTTTTCAATCTAAAATCGTAAATCTACAATTTAAAATCAATAAACATGAAATACAGCATTTTATTTACCATTATAGGCATAATAGCGCTAAGTAGTTGCGAGCGCACCTACGACCCGCAGGTAAACATTGACAGCCTGGCGCCCTACAACCTGCAAGTGGAGCACCTGGGTATTTTTGAAAAGAAACTCACCTGGGAGTGCGATGCCGAGAATGCCGAAAGCTTTGTGATTGATAAAAAGACCGGCGAGGAAAACTGGCAGAATGCGTTTGCTACCGTTAGCAGTAATACGTATGAATGGATTGATACCGATATTGAACTGGATAAAACTCATTCTTACCGCATTAAAACTAGGTTTGATGAACGGGTGACAACGGAAGAAGCATTGGAAATTAGTTCTACTATCCCGGAACCTTCCAACTTCCTCACAGAAAGGTTATCCGAAATAAGCTATAAACTAAGCTGGACGGATAATTCCACCGGTGAACAAGGCTTTAAGATTGACCGTAAAACCGGGGATGGGCAATGGAAAACAGCTTATGGAAAAGTTGAGGCCAACCAAACTGAATACATTGATACCAATGTCTTTATAAACCCCACAAAAGGATTAAATGTTGAGTATCGTTTGTATGCCTATTACGAAGGTTATGAATCGGAACAAATCTTAACAAGTACTGATGCAGCGTTAATTCCTCCCTCTGATTTACAAATCGTAAGAAATCCTATTACTACAGTAACATTGGAATGGAGTGACAATAGCAATACCGAACATGGTTTTAGGATTGAACGCAAATATGAAGGAGGCAATTGGGAAGAAATTGCTTTGGTTACCGAAACCCAATACCAAGATAACGATTTTGACCTTAACACCCAGGTTTATTACCGCGTAAGCACCTATGTTGGCCAATATAACTCTTCCTATGCTGAAAACGATTTTGATGCAACGATACCTCCACCGGAAAAGCTGGAAATAACAGCCAACTCCGCCACTTCAGTTACCTTAAACTGGGCGTACAACGCCACCGGCCATCAAGGCTTTAAAATTGATCGGAAGGTGAATGATGGGGTATGGGAGAATGATTTTATTATATTAAACGCAAGTGAAGTGAATATTACGGATAATTCAATTGATTTGTTAGATAATGATTATTCTTTCATGGTATACTCCTTTTACAAATCTTTTAATTCAATAAAGACAGAAATAGATGTGACTGCTGAAATAGGTATGATAGGAGGAGGTGGCGTTATATTTCATTTGGGCGACAATGGCGGTGGCCTAATATGTGCCGAAAGTGACCAGCAGACTATTCCGGGATGGGGATGCTACGGCATTACAGTTGGGGGCACCGGTACCGGCGTAGGAGATGGCGCTGCAAATACAGCTGCCATTGTAGCAGTATGCAGCGAAAGCGGTATTGCTGCCAGAATTTGTGATGAGCTGGAACTTAACGGGTACAGCGATTGGTTTTTGCCTTCAAAAGACGAGCTCAACCTGATGTGCGAAAACCGTCATTTGGCAGGCATCGGAGGCTTTGCGGCCAACTACTATTGGAGTTCTTCGGAGGTCAATTCATATGGCGCCTGGCTACAGGGTTTCGGCAGTTGCTATCAGGACGATGGCAGTAAGGTTACCAATTTCCGTGTCCGGGCCGTCCGGGCTTTTTAACTACTTGCAAACCGGAGGCTTGTTAAACCATTTAACAATTTAACGAATATCCTGCCTAAGGCGGGATCGAAATTTTTTCAGTATGGCATTGTATTATGAATTAAGTGTTTTTAAGGATGTGTATAAACTTATTTTAGTGGTGTTTGAGATAATAAAAGATTTTCCACTCCCTTCCATCCTTAGTAAGCCATTGAACGGGATGGGGGTTATTGGAAGGTAGAGGGTAGAAGATAGAAGATAGAAGATAGAAAGTAGATTATCCAGCAAGTTGGGTGTGAGGTTAAAGCATGCATGGCTCTGTGCGTTTGATTCTCTGTGGTTGGTTTTTACTTGTTTTATTCCTTGCAAAGTCTGGTAGCCATCGGAATTTCCATGAGACTTTTTTCTTAAAACAAATCCGAATGCGTTCCCATTCGAACAAAATCAACGGTCTTTTTATCCTTATCAACTTTATAAATCAGGTTCATCACAATAATGGATACTTTTTAGTATGCAAGTTATCGGTTTTAAGGATAAAATATTAAAGATTCCTATAGCAATCAGCTTTTTGTTTAATTGCCTTGTTTTTCCTCCAATCAGCCTGTGGAAAAACCAGGTTCACTTTAATAAATCCAACCTTATATGTTGAATGAAGGTACAGCTTTTTCATCATATTTTATATGGATGCTAATTGTATAAACGTGTCATTGACAGATATTTCCACCTGAATACAGTGCTATATTAATGTTGCATCGCTATTAAGAGGGGTTTAATAACTGCTTTTGGATGGTGCGCTGCAAGTTGATGGAGATTTCTCCCTCAACAACCTCGTTATCACTCGGTTGTTTCGGTCGAAAAGACAAACGTTTACGGTTGTGTGGCGGGGGGAGGGGGGAAACGCTTCGCGTTTTTCCCCTGCCCCCGCCCTGCTCTCCTAAGCCTTTTGTCACCTCGATGGAGCCGACGTGAGGAGGCGACTGAGACCTGCCTGCCGGACAGGCAGGGGTCTCCATCAGGTTGCAGCCTCTTTTTGACCTTTAAAGAAAGGTTTAAGAAATAAGTTGCTGAGGCGAGGACAGGTCTGAGAGGTCTCCTTCAAAACGAAATTAGATACTATATTCTTATTATCAGCCGAAAACTATAATGATTGACGACACACAACTATCAGGGCTGGTTTATTTTAGATTTACGATAGAAAATTTTAGATTGACGATTGATACTTGCAAACCGTTTGCTACACCTAATCGTAAATCTACAATCTAAAATCAATAAGAATTGACGATTGATAATAGCAGCCCGTCTGCTAAGCACAATCGTAAATCTACAATCGTAAATCTACAATCAATCCAATCAACTCTTCCCCGCAATAATCGTATCTTTGATCATGTTATTAAATAAAGGCTTCATTATGAGTGAAAAAGATAACAACCGGGCCAACGAACCTTTGGAAGAATATGAACAGCCACTGACGTTTGAAAAAGTCTGGCAAATGTTCCAGGAAACCGATAAGCAGTTTAAAGAAACAGACAAGAAGTTTCAGGAAACAGATAAGAAGTTCCAGGAAACCGATAGGCAGTTCAAAGAAACGAATAAAAAGATCAAGGAGTTATCCAATCTGTTTACAACGCAATGGGGCAAATTGATGGAGGCGCTTATCAAACCCTCCTGCCTTAAGCTGTTTAAGGAAAGAGATATTGATATCAATCAAACCTACAGCAATGTAGAAGTTGAGTTGCCCGATGAAAAAATGGCAGCCGAATTCGATATTCTTCTTGCCAATGGAAGTGAGGTAGTGGTTATCGAGGTAAAAACCACCATGAGGATTGAATTTGTGGAGTGGCATCTTGAAAAGCTGGAAAAGATCCGCAAATATTTTCCCCGCTGGGCCGATATGAATTTTTATGGCGCTGTGGCCGCCATTAAATATGATGAATACTCCGATAAATACGCCCAACGCAAAGGCTTGTTTGTATTGAAAAGCGCCGGGGAGGGATTGATCAAAATTGCCAACCCGGCTGCTTTTGAGCCGAAGAAATACTAAAACCCATTTTTTCACACAACTATCAGGTCTAACCTATTTTAGATTGACGATTGACGATTGATAGTAGCAAACCGTTTGCTACACCTAATCGTAAATCTACAATCTAAAATCTAAAATCTACAATCTTCCTTCTATTTTCTACCCTCTACCTTCTCTAAAAATGAAAATCCTTCAACCCGATAATGCTGCCATCGGGATTTTTCTCGGGTTGCCAGGAACGGACGTAGATCTTGGGATTGGTGGTGTCGTTCAGATCGACCATTAGAAAAAGGTAGCCCTTGTCGGCATAATTGGTGGAATAATAATGCTGGGCGATCTGTATGCCGTAGGTTTTGTCTTCCAGCTTGTTGGTGCGCTCCACCGTATTGTCTTCGAAATGAATATTGATGAATTCATTGCTTTGAAAAACCCGTTGTAAATCACCGATGTATTGCTGCTTGGTTTTGCGGATGTATTTTACCCGTTCATTGCTGCCAATGCGGGTGTACATACCGTCGATGGGTTCGGCTTCTTTTAGCACATGCCCAATGATGATCAATGCATTGTCGGCAAATACCGATTCAATATAATCGAGGCGCTTAAGGCAATAAGCCGTTTTGTAGTTCTCCATGAACTTAATGATCTGGTATTTTTCCTCATCGGTCCCCCAGCGCTCCGGCTTACTCACGATATCATAAATCGCTTTATCGCTCAGGGCAAAGGATAGTGCATCGATCTTCCCTTTTTTGTTAAAGATGAACACCACATCTTCAATAAACTTCCGGTTGTTGTTTTGATAATGAAACGACATGGGCACACTACGTACCATCACTTCATCATTCACCTCGAAAATGTTAAGGCTGTCCTTTATATCAAGTATATACACATGGCCATTGGCTATCAGCTTTTCATACATATCATAGCCATCCATGGTAAAATAGGCTTTTATGTTTTCATGTCGATTTGTCCTGATCGCTTTTACTACATCATTTATAATGGTTCCATAATTCACTGAATCGGCACCATATTCGGTGTGAGTTTCAAAGGTTTCTTCTTCCTTGGATGTCGATTCTGCCAGGCTTTCTTTCTGCAAAGCCGGTTCCAGCCTGATTTGATGCTTTGCCTTGCTGAATTGCGGTGGTGGCGGCGTATTGGTCATCACGTCATACAATTCCTTATCGAAACTGCATTTGTTTTTATAATCATATTTAATGAAGAGCTGTAGGCGATCCATGTTTTTCCCGGCCCCAGCAAGTTCGGCCAGCCCCATCCCGTCTTTTGCCGTATTAAGGGCCGACATGGAGGTGCCGGTATGATATTGGTAATCGATATAATCAATAGGCTTATCCTGATAGGTAAAATCCAGAATGATATCCTTTTTATCCTGCTCTTCATGTAGTTTCACCTGGTCGATGCCAATATCGATGTTACGCAGTACGCTGTTTAGCCGCGATTCAAGTGCAATAAACAACAAGCCTTTCAATTCATTTTCATCGTCCATACAAAGTGTTTTATAATCCGGGTGACTGCGCAGTAGGCGGTACGACCAAAAGTAATAACGCAGGGCATCGCCAATGCTTAACTCTTTTTCAGCTTTTATACCCTGCCGGGCATATTGCATGATCTTCGTTTTGCGGTCTTCAAACACCTTATCCATATCGGTACGCGTCATATAGCGTAAAACCATGTTCCTGCCGTCTATTTCCTTCCAAATCTCTTTGGTATTCTGAAGTTTGGTATTGCTGTAGGTCTTGATCACCGATTTGGTGTACTCATGCAAATCATCCCCCTCTTCGGTTACCACGTTTTTAAAATCGCTTTCCACAGTGACCGAAATTTTGGTGATAAGATTTTCGAGAGCATTGTTGGCAGCCTTGGTATAAGAATCTCCCTCCCCATATCCCCAAATGTATTGTTCATCATTTCTGATGCGGTTGATCTCATCCATATCCTGCCCCTGAATGTTAGACCAACACAATAAAACGAATCCTATGAGAACCAGGTAAAAACGTCGCATAATTAAAAATTGAGATTATAAAATTGCCATTATTTCTTCCAAATCATTACTTTCGACCCAACTTTTATATTAATGGGTTTTCAAATCATTTATTTAAGTTAATGATGTTTTGAAAGATTAAAAATACTATTTTTATGAATGCTAAAAAAGAAAATATTTTATACTTTTAATATCTATCGAAAATTGAATAACTTAGCGTAAAAATTAAGACTTGATGGAATTAATTTGGTATTATTGGCTTAAAACTTGGTGAAAAAGCAAAAAACAACAGATAAATTTTAACATACGATTATTTACAAAACCAAAAATCAATTAACATGAAGAAAAGAACATTACATCCAGTCATGCTGTTGGCAGTCATCTTTGTATTGCCGGCGCTGTTAACCTCCTGCGGTGGCTCTAAAAAAGCCGCTAAAGCTCCCGATGAAGAATTGATAGAACAATATTGCACCGGGCCGGATTATTTTACTACTGATGACTACTTCAGGGATAATGCTGTGGGAGAAAGTGTTGATCAATCCATTGCTAAGCGAAAGGCTTTGAGTAACGCCAGAGCAAATTTGGCCGGTCAGATTGAGGTTGTGGTAAGCGGAACCATCGATAACTATTTCGAATCGCACGAGGTGAACAATGTGGAAGATGCCAGGGAACGCTACGAGGGATTGACCCGTGAAGCTTTCCGCCAGAAACTTAATGGCACCCGGACCATATGCGATAAGCTAACCCGGACTTCCGAAGGGAAATATAAGTCATATATCGCTATTGAACTGGCCGGTGACGAAATTATCAATGCCATGAACCAGCGGCTTTCAAACGACGAGAAAACCCGCATTGATTATGACTATGAAAAGTTCAAGAAGACCTACGAAGAGGAAATGGAAAAAATGCGGGATCAGAAAGGTTATTAATCCAAATCAATTGTTTTTTGTGGTTTTATAAACTTAATTGAATTATGAGGCTTAATGGCAAGGTTATGCCCATTGTCATTAAGTCTCTCCATAAAATCACAAAAAATGACTCCTAATCATTTTTGGTATGAAAAGGCTTGTTTTAAGCGGTTTTTTGGTGTTTTCCTTCTTGCTGGCAACTACTGCCCAGGAAACAGGGGGCACGGATGAGGGTTACCGCAAATTCAGGAAGGTTTATCATAAAGCGTTACCTGAAATCAGGCCTTCGGCAGATAATGAAGAAGACACCCTGGATAAATCACCCGACATTCTCCCTTCGTGGTTTACCAACTCATTTAATCGGGATGAAAAACAATTTATTCCGGGAATTTCCTCCCCTGCCCTGCCCGATTCACTGGCCTTGCAACAAACCCGCATGCATGCCCTTATCTTACAGGCCTTAATGAATCACGCCCGCTATTTCGACATGCATGATCATTTTATGAATGTTGAAGACCTTGAGGGCGAATACTCCAAATTTAATAAGATAACCGAATTTAAAGCGGGCTTCACCTTTAATCCGGCAAGCCTCAAAGCGGCTGAACAGCACACCACCCGGTTTGGGGAGAAGATCATTTTGTACAAAGTGAATGACGACAGCCTTCAGCCCCGGCAACAGGATTCAATCCGGGTAAACGGCTTCATCTTTGTTACCGAGCTGCAAAAAAATGACCGCTACCAAAATGAGTTTATCATTGATTACCAGTCCGTTCTATATGAAGATGGTTCGGTTTCGGATTCATGCAGGTATAAAAATATTGGTGTGGGAAAACTAAGTGAGATCAAGAGCTTTATGAATGGTGATGAACTTGATATTCCTGTTCAATATTACAAATTCAAGTCTGCCGGTGAACCAAATGCTCTGGTAGATACCCTGCGATCGAGCAAACTTTATTACGGCTTATGGAATGCCCTGATCACCGATATTTTACTAAAGCTTCCTTCCTACGCACAAAACAATGATGTAATAATAAGCGGTACAGGCGATAATTACCGGCAGCAGAAAAACATCAGCCTCAACCGCCAGCTAACCGGTTACCGGCTAAAAACCCGGTTGAACGCCATTGCAATTTCGGGTAATGATTTATCGACGAACCTTCAAATCATCAAACAATGAAAAATCCCAGGCATTTCTTTATCATATTAACCTTATTGGTATTTGCGCTCCCGCTAAGTGCACAAACCTTTGAAGAATACCTTGAGCAGGAAAACAAGCAATTTGAGCAATTCAAACAGGAAAAAGAAGAACAGATCAAAAAGCTTAAAGAAACTTATAATACTTATATTGAGGAGCAAGATGCGGACTTTGAAGCTTATTTAAAAAAGGAATGGAAAGCCTTTAGGAAATTCAAAGGGGAAGAACCGCCCAAAAAGCCCAAGCCAAAGGTAATTCCCGAATATCAGCCTGAACCGGATGAGCCTTCGCCCCAAGAAAAACCTGTAAAACAACTTCCCACCATCGCGCAGGTTGAAATTGCCGACTCTGCCCGGCCGCAATTGCGCATCGAACCATTGATTCAAAAAGCTTCTTTATCGGTGCTGTCACTTCCTTCGGGATCGGTCAACTTTTACGGAACACCCGTTGAATACACCTATGACCCGGCCATGAACAAGATGTTTGGCAGCAAGGTATCCGAAGCCGCCATCGGGAAATACTGGAAAGCATTAAGCGAAACCGATTATATGGCCACCGTAAATGATCTGATCCGCCTGCAAAAACAGCATAATCTGAATGACTATGCCGTGTATTTGCTGATCAAGCAAATCAGTGAAGATATTACCGTTTCCGGTTCCCGCGAATCGGTATTGCTTAGTTGGTTTCTGCTGAACCGCACCGGTTATGGGGCGAAAATGGCCTATTCCGGTGATCAGCTTATATGCCTGCTTCCAACGGAGCAAAAAATCTATAAAAAGAGTTACCTCACCATTGATAACCGGCGGTATTACATCATGGAGCCTTTCCGGGGCACACAAATTTACACCTACAAACAAAACTACCCCGAAGCCAATCGAAGCCTGGACCTTTCGGTAAAGAATTCGGTTATCCTTGACATAAAAGATAAAACCAGGAAAATTTCATTTGAGCACGAGGGGGAGGCTCATAAGCTCACCATCACTTACAATCAAAACATTATCGATCTTTATAATGACTTACCTTTGGCTGATGTGGGCATTTACTTTAATGCAGCGGTATCGAACACCGCTAAAGAATCTTTGATGCAAAATTTTTATCCCCTGGTCAATGATAAGACGGAAACCGAAGCAGTTAACCTCCTTTTAAAAGCCATTCAAACCGGTTTCGAATATCAAACCGATCAGCAACAGTTTGGTTACGAAAAATTCTTTTTTCCGGAAGAAAGCCTTCATTATGCGGCTTGCGACTGCGAAGACCGTTCAGTACTTTTGGCCTGGCTAGTAAGGGAATTACTCGATTTGGAAGTGATCGGCCTGGAATACCCCAAACACATCGCCACAGCGGTGCGGTTTGATAAAAATCCAGGGGGAGATTATGTTAATTTTCAGGGGGAACAATATGTGGTGGCCGATCCCACCTATGTGAATGCACCCCTGGGATTGACCATGGCTCAGTATGCAGGAATGCAGGCCAATGTAATAACCCTCGATCCGGCTATTTCCGGCAACTTGTCGGCGTCGCGCTATTGGGAATATGCTCATCAGGCAGGGGCCTATCGCGGCGGAAACCTTAAGGATTATGTGTTCGACCGGCATGGCAACTGCTATCTTACCGGCTATTTTGATGAAAAAGCTGATTTTGGTCCTTATCAGCTCAATTCGGAAGATGGCTCCCGTAAATTTTTTGTCGCTAAGTATGATAAAAGCGGAGAACTTTTATGGGCTTCAGGAGCCAAAGGAAAAGGCACTTCCACCGGCTTTTCCATTACCCTTAATAATAATGAGCAACCGGTTATTGCCGGCTCCTTCAAGCCAAATCTATCGGTGCAGAATAATTCATTGGTGACTTCCGGTGGGCAATCGGATGTGTTCACAGCCCTTTACTCCCATTCAGGATCACTTGAGTGGATTAACAAAGCCGGCATTGATACTGAAAATCATCAAACGCATTTTGGCTATGTGGCCGGTTTTAACCAACAAGGTGAACATATAAATACCCGTTTATTCCTTGATGATAATGAAACCATTGCCCAGGGTGTGTTTTATGAAAACGGCATGATCAAAACAGCCGGATCAATAAACAGCACCACCGGCCTTACCTCCGATTTCCTGGCCTTTAATGCGGGTGAAGAGATGAATTACCCCCGGCTGCTGAAGGAAACCAATGATAAAATGATTGAAGCGGATGTGGAAACCTCCATTGCCGGTTTGTTTGCCGTAATCGACCTGATACAGCGTAGTGGCATGATCATCCCCGGCAGCGAGGCCCAAAAGGCGCTGGATGAATATAATCCCCGTTTCCGGCAGGAATACCCCGACATGTTTGACAAGATTGGGCGGGTGCGCTTTTTGAAGAATAAAGCCGGGATCATTACCATACAAACCAGCGACGGGGATGCGGTGAATTTTGCCCAAATGAAGGTGAAGGACAATGCCCGTATCAAGATCACCCCATTGGCTAAGAAGGATCACCGTATCGAAGTGTTATCGGGCATGGTGGTAGGAAAATTCATCGTATGGTACGACTTGAATTCCATCACCCTTCACCGCAAAACCGGTAACCTGCTTTTTGATTATGATGATGATCATTCGCAAAGTTTGGTTAACCTGGAAGAAGATATTTTAAATTAAAAACCCTACAGATATGAAAAGAGCTTTATTGTTAAGTGTGTTGCTGAGCATATTGTTTTCCGCAGGTTTTGCTCAAATTGACAAGATGCGGGATAAGCTGGAAGACTCCAACCGCGAATTGGAAACCGGTCAGCTTACCCTGCGCTTTATCAATGCATTGGATGGCGAGGCCGTTTCCGGCGCCAAGGTGAAAATTCATGAAATGGGTAAATACACCACCGATCCGCTGGGCCGGATCATTTTCGATCCACCGGAAGATGGTGTATATGCCATGCATTTTGAAAAGGAAGGCTTTATCACGGCCGATATGGAATTTGAGATCAGCAGGGGAACCATCTTTTATAACCGCTTTACGGTTTCACCCCATGTTGATATCGGAACCATTCGCATTGTGCTGGATTGGGATGATAAGCCCGAAGACCTGGATGCCCACTTTAAAAAAGTGAATGGGTATCACATCTCCTACCGTGATATGAAAACCTATAATGACGGTGAGGTGAAACTCGACCGCGATGATCGTGATGGCTTTGGACCGGAGACCATCACTGTTACCGATTTGGATGATGCGGGTGAATATAGCTTTTATGTAAAGGATTACACCAATCGCGACCGCAAGCATTCCAAGCGCCTTTCCAAATCAAAAGCGCGGGTAAAGGTCTATGGCGAAGGTGCTTTGCTTCATGAATTTCAGTTAAGTGAAAAACAAAAAGGCAGCACCTGGATGGTTTTTCGGATTGTGGATGGGCAAATCAAACCGGTGGAAGAGGTGAATCGGTATTATTGATTGGAGATTGGAGATTGGTGATTGGAAATTGGTGATTGAAGATTGGAGATTGGTGATTGGAGATTGAAAAGTCTCTAACCCAAAGCTTGGTGGAGCTTAAATATTTAAATTAAGATCCTCACCATCAACTGTTTTCTGCAATAATCGTATCTTTGATAAGGTTATTGAATAAAGAGATAAGCATGAGCAAAAAAGATAACAACCGGGCCAGCGAACCACTGGAGGAATATAACCAGCCACTCACATTTGAGAAAGTGTGGCAGATGTTCCGGGAAACCGATAAGATGTTTAAAGAGACGGATAAAAAGATGCAGGAAACTGATAAGCAACTTAAAGAAACCGATCGTAAGCTCGACCGTTTAGCAAAACTTTATGGCGGCGTTTCGGAAAACAGCCGTGATGTGGCTGAGGAGTTTTTCAGAAGAGGGCTTGAGAAAAGAACTTCAATTTTCGGCATTGAGTATGATAAAGTATCGCAGCTAGCCAGAACATCCAGGAAACTGCAAGGGGAATACGACATTGTTTTACACAATAGCGAAGTAATCGTAGTTATCGAAGTCAAATACAAAGTCCATCCTGACGACGTGGAAGACTTTATTGATCGTAAGCTACCTAACTTTAAGCCATTGTTTAAAGAATACAGCGACAAGGAGATCATTGGTGGCATAGCCGGGATGAGCATCCCCAAAACCAGCTATGACTTGGCTGCCAAACATGGTTTGCTGGTTTTAACCCAATCGGGCGAAAACATTACCGTTATCAATCCAAAAGATTTTCAACCTAAAAAATATAGATAACAATAAAATTACTTAACTAAACGACATTGAATCATAAATAGTAAATTGTCAGAATATTAAAGTGAAATGCTTTTTCTCCGAATTACACTGCTTACGTGTTTTTTACTTATTTTCAGCATAATGCTCAGGGCTGTTAAGTTTCGGGTGGATGCTTTTGAAAAGGACCCTAACGACCTGGCAGCCCGCAAATTTGACCGGAAAGACATCAACGGCGATGCCTGTGCATTGGTAAAGATCAGGACCGATATTGAAGGACTGAGTTTTAGCTCAGGCGTTGGCGTGGTGGGTGATGTGGAATTCAAAACCGGGGAATACTGGGTTTATATCTCGCCCGGTGAGCAACAGTTGGAGATCAGCCGCAAAGGTTTTGTTAAATTGTATTATACCATTCCCCTGGCGGTGAATTCCTATGATGTATTTCATATGGAACTAACCCGGCAGTACACTATGATCGGCAAAGGAGATTTAACCATTACCTCCTCTCCAACAAATGCCAAGGTAAAAATTGACGGTTTGCCTGACTTTAGCGCTCAAACCCCTTGTGATTTAAATCAGTACCGGTCGGGGCCTTATCACTTCACCTTTACCGCTCAGCGCTATGAACCCAAAGATACCATTATCAGCATCGATCCCGATCAATCAAAAGAAATTCACCTGGAACTTTCACCGCTCTGGGGAAACCTGGAAGTCACAACCAATAATGAAGCCCGGATCTTACTGGACGGACAACCGGTAGGAAAAGCCTATGTGAAACTATCGGGGGTTGAAAATGGCGTTGATATTGGTAAGCATGAACTTACCATAATACAAGATCATCACGAATCCTATAAGGATTCCATTGAAATAAAAGCCGGAACGTTGACAAAACTTGAAATCTATCCCGAACCCATAATGGCCTTTTGTAGCTTCGATGCCAATATTGACAACGCCAGGGTATTGCTTGATGGCAAGGAGATCGGTTCGACGCCCATCGAAAAATACAGCCTGATCACCGGGCCGCACCAGGTTACCATGAAAAAGGAGGGCTATGGCACTTTTAATGAAGAGGTTTTTGTTGCAAGTGATGTAGAAAATGCAGTTACCGGTTATCTGCCTTTGTCGCGAATGATCACTATTCATACCAAACCGGAAGACGCTACTATTATCATCGATAGCAAAGAGCTGGGAGAGGCGCCGCAAAGTACTGAACTCCTCGTGGGTCAACATAATATAGAAATCCATCACCCTGATTACAAATCATTAAAGGAAACTTTGGTTGTTGATGAGCAAACGGACTATCATTACGCATTGATCCGTAAGGAATATCATGTAAAGATCTCCACCGATCCGGGTGGCGCCAATTTATTGATTGATGACCACATCAGGAAAACATCCATGTTCGAAGGCTATATGGATAAAGGCCGCCATAAAGTGAAAATTCGCAAGAGCTCGCATTATCCCATGATCCGGCATTTTGATGCCACTAGCAAGGAACAAAGCCTGCATTATAAACTCAGGCATCGGTTTAACGGAAAAGATGTTTTAACTTTTGATTATCTGAATTACAGCGGCGGATTGGGTGGTGAGGGCGGAAGGTTTCAATTTTTCAATCTGATTATGATTGGTTTTGCCACTTCCGAAAAGCTCAAGGTCGATAACAGTTTTATGTTAGCAGGTGTAAACAGTGATTCCTGTCATTTAAAAAGACTGGAAGTGGGTTTGACATATCCCATGAAGCTCTTCCGTTTTGGATTTTTGCATCCGCGAATAAATTACATTCAAGAATACATTGAAGGCTCGGGTGAAGGAAATGATGACAGCAAGAAATCTCAACGCCATTACATAGCGCCCGGCGCCGAATTCAGCCTTGATTTCACTAAAGGCATGCTCACCGGCATCGTAGGAGCTAATTATGTGATCCCTGTAAATTCAAAACTCAACCTGGAAATGAACGGGATAAGAACCTCCACCAACGACTGGAACCTGGCCTTCGAAGACCGTAAAGGTTTTCAGTATTACATGGGAGTAAGAGTTTCTTTTGCATTGCTGATGGCGATTTTTTGATGCACTAAAAAACCGGCTTTTCGGGCCGGCTTTCCTGTGATCCGGGAGGGGCTCGAACCCTCGACCCACGGCTTAAAAGGCCGTTGCTCTACCAACTGAGCTACCGAATCATTTCCTATCGTGTAACGGGGTGCAAAAGTAGCACCTTTATTTTAACTAACCAAGTCCCTCAACGTAAAAAATAGCAATTTTCTTGCCGCAATCATGTTATGGACTGAATATCAAAAAACAGGGCGAATCTTTATAGATCGCCCTGTGCCCTCCTGTTCAAATTTGTATGTTGTTAAAACACACCCTTTCCTTCTCGAATAATTTCAATTTCATCTTTGGTACAGTCTACTACCGTTGAAGCTATATTATCGCCATGACCGCCGTCGATCACGATATCGACTTCATTTTTAAACCGTTCATGCATAGCCTCCGGATCGGTAGAGTATTCCAGTATCTCGTCATCGTCTTTAACCGAAGTGGAAACAATGGGATTGCCAAGCTCCTTTATGATCTCGCTGGCAATGGGATTTTGCGGTATCCTGATACCCACCGTTTTTTTATTACTCTGGAATAGCTTTGGCACTTTATTATTTGCATTCAGGATAAACGTAAATGGCCCGGGCAACTTATCTTTCATCAACCTGAACACATCATTACTTATGGGTTTGGTGAAATCGGATAACTGGCTCAGATCATAGCAGATGAAGGAAAAATTTGCTTTGTCTTTCCTGATCCCTTTTATCCGTGCAATACGCTCCACTGCTTTTTGGTGAAAAATGTCACACCCCAATCCGTAAACGGTGTCAGTTGGGTAAATAATAACCCCTCCGTCACTTAAACACTCTACAACTTTCTTAATCTTACGCGGACTTGGGTTTTCGGGATAAATTTTTAATAACATATACAATCATCTTTAGTTAATACTTCCTCTTCTTCCTCAGCATAAAATTAGTAAAAATGAACCGCCTATGCTAATGATTTATTTAGAATGCTTTGTCAAAATTAAATAAGTTTTATGAAACGCAGGATTAGTGGCTGTTTTAGAAAATCAATATCAATAAAAAATGGGTAAGTTACTTATGTCGCACCGCTCAACCGCTTACCCTTGCTACCTTCCGGTCCTGGGGGAGTTCAGCAGGAGCTGGTCGCATAAGACTTACCCACTGCAAAAATATAAAATTTCCAGTTACTACAAGGTATTTTCCATTATTTTATTGTGCCTTCCTTGGATTAATAATGGGTAAATCCATATAAAACAATATTTTCCGGGAATAAACCAGCTTTATTAGAAGAATTAAGTATTTTGTTATCGATTTTTTTTATTAATTTGTGAAAGTGAATTCAAAAGAATTCCAAACGTTATATCGTTAAACCTTAATATTTACAACAATGGAAAATAAAAGAAGTGTTGGTCAGGTAAGCCTTAATTACGGCATAATAACAGGTGTAGGGCTGATTCTGTTAAGCCTGTTGCTTTATAGCCTGGGGGCTAGTCAAACAAGTTGGGCACAATGGATCAGTTATGCCATTATATTGGCGGGCATGATCATCGGTGCATTAAATTACCGCAAAAGAGACCTCGAAGGCTTTATGAGCTATAGCCAGGCATTTGGTGTAACCTTTCTCATCGGTATATTTGCCGCCATCATTATCGGTATTTATTCCTATGTGTTTTACGAGTTTTTTGCCCCGGAACAAATTGAGGTAATGATCAGAGGCGCCGAAGAGGAGTTATGGAAAAGCAACCAAAACCTCACGGACGAGCAGTTTGAAATGGCCATGAATTTCACAAAACGATTTATGACACCAACCTGGCTTGGGATTATTGCATTCGGGTCGACAACCTTGGTTGGCCTGATTATGGCGCTTATTATTTCTATTTTCGTGAGAAAGGAAGACAACTCTTTTAACGCAACATTCAAGCAGGTAAAATAAATGGATCTATCAATCGTCATACCCTTGTACAATGAGGAAGAATCGCTCCCCGAGCTATGTGACTGGATAAAAAGGGTAGTTGAAAAGGATTACTCTTACGAGATCATCCTGGTTGACGACGGTAGCGGGGACCGGTCCTGGGAGGTAGTGGAACAGCTTAGCTACGAAAATCCGCACATAAAAGGGATCAAGTTTCGCCGTAACTATGGTAAATCGGCCGCCCTGAATATTGGTTTTAATGAATCATCGGGCAAGGTAGTAATTACTATGGATGCCGACTTGCAGGATAGCCCCGATGAGATACCTGAACTCTACCGCATGATCATTGAAGATCAGTACGATTTGGTTTCGGGGTGGAAAAAACAACGCCATGATCCCATTACCAAAAGGATACCATCGAAGATCTTTAACCGCACCACGCGCATTATGTCGGGATTAAAATTGCATGATTTTAATTGCGGCCTGAAAGCTTACCGAAAAGAGGTGATCAAAAGCATTGAAATATACGGTGAAATGCACCGGTATATCCCTGTTATTGCCAAGTGGGCCGGGTTCGGAAAAATTACCGAAAAAGTTGTGCAACACCGCAAGCGTAAATACGGAGTGACCAAATTCGGGTTGGACCGGTTTATTAAAGGCTACCTCGACCTGATCTCCATACATTTTATCTCTAAGTTCGGTAAGCGCCCCATGCACCTGTTTGGCGCCCTGGGTTCGTTCATATTCTTAATCGGTTTTGCTATTGCAGTATACCTGGCCTATGCCAAATTTTTCCTGGAAGAATACCGTATGACCGAGCGACCTTTGTTTTATTTTGGCCTGCTGGCAATGATCATCGGTACCCAGTTGTTTTTGGCGGGATTCCTGGCTGAACTCATATCACGCACTTCGGCCGAACGAAACAACTACCTCATCCAAAAGAAAATCGGCTTAAAAAAACGGGAAAAATCCAAAGCAGAGCATGTCGAACAATAAACGCGTAATCATTGTAGGTACGGCACATCCCTTCAGGGGCGGTTTGGCAGCATTTAATGAACGACTGGCCCGGGAGTATCAAAATTCCGGCTATAGCGTTAAGATCATCACCTTCAGCCTTCAGTATCCTGAATTTTTATTCCCGGGCAAAACCCAATATTCCAGTGATCCGGCACCGGAGGACCTCGAAATTGAAATCAAGGTGAATTCCTTGAATCCCTTAACCTGGATTAAAGTTGGCCATCAAATCAAACGCGAAGCGCCTGATCTGTTGCTCATGAAATACTGGCTACCGGTTATGGCCCCCGCCTTGGGAACCATCGCCCGAATTGCCCGCAGGAACAAACATACCAAGGTTGTAACGGTAGTAGACAACATTATTCCCCATGAAAAACGCCCTGCTGATGTTCCCCTGTCAAACTATTTTGTGAAAAGTGTGGACGGCTATGTGGCCATGTCGCGTTCGGTTATGAATGACCTTCAAAAATTTGACCAAAAACGAAAAAAGGAATTTTGCCCACATCCCTTGTATGACCATTACGGTGAACTTGTCCCCCGCGACATAGCCATTCAAAAATTAAATCTCGACCCGGGCTATTCCTACCTGTTGTTTTTTGGTTTTATCCGCGATTATAAGGGGCTTGATATCTTGTTGAAAGCTATGGGTGATCAACGTATAGCCGGAAAGCCCATCAAATTGCTGGTAGCCGGTGAATTCTATACCGACAGTAAACCCTACTATGATCTGATTGGGAAACTTGGCCTGGAAGATAAAGTGATCATGGCGAATGATTTTATTCCCGAAGGCGAGGTGAAATACTATTTTTGCGCCAGCCGCCTGGTGGTGCAACCTTATAAAAGCGCAACGCAAAGCGGGGTAACACAAATCGCCTATCATTTTAACAAACCTATGGTAATTACGAATGTAGGGGGATTAACTGAATTTGTCCCGCATGAAAAAGTGGGTTTTGTGCAAGAACCCACCCCCCGGGCGGTAGCCGATGCTGTTGTACGTTTTTTTGAGGAAGATCGTGAAACAGAATTCATCGAAAATATAAAGCAAGAAAAGCAAAATTACTCCTGGCAACGTATGCTGGAAGCTATTGAGCAAACAATTTTATAAAAAACCTTGTCAATGATAATACGAAGCAAAGCACCTTTACGACTTGGATTAGCCGGCGGTGGTACGGATGTAGCCCCATATTCCGACATATATGGCGGGGCAATTCTTAATCTTACCATTAGCATGTATGCCTATGCCACCATAGAACCCCGCACCGATAATAAGATCATTATAAATTCATTGGATAAAAACCAGCGTTTGGTTTTCGATAAAACCGATTATCTGGAGATCAACGGTAAACTCGACCTTCACAAAGGTATCTACAACCGGATAATGCAACAATACCTGGAAGAACCGGTAGCTTTTGAGCTCACTACCTTTGTGGATGCACCCCCCGGTTCCGGGCTGGGGACCTCATCAACATTGGTAGTCACCATTTTAGGGGCTTTTATGGAATGGCTTAAATTGCCGCTTGGTGAATACGATATGGCCCGCCTGGCCTACGAGATAGAACGTATCGACCTGGAAATGGCCGGCGGAAAGCAGGATCAATATGCCGCAACCTTTGGCGGCGTGAATTTTATGGAGTTTTTCCAGGACGATAAGGTGATTGTGAATCCATTAAGGGTTAAAGACACCTATCTGAATGAATTATCGCACAACCTGATCCTGTATAACACGGAAACCAGCCGGCTTTCTTCCCGTATCATCGAAGCCCAGTCGAATAATGTGAAGAATAAAAACGTGAAATCCATCGATGCCATGCATCAGCTCAAGCGGCAGGCAGTGATGATGAAAGAGGCTATTTTAAAGGGCGAGCTCGATAATATTGGCGACATCCTCGATTTCGGGTGGAAGTATAAAAAGCAAATGGCCAGGGATATCTCCAATCCGGTTATCGATGAGATATACCAAACAGCCAAGCAACAAGGCGCTAAAGGTGGAAAGATCTCCGGGGCCGGGGGCGGTGGATTTATGATCTTTTATTGCCCCCGCAACACGCGTATGCAAGTGGTAAAAGCCCTGGAAAAATTCGGTGGTAAAAATACCCGCTATGATTTTACCAACACAGGATTGACCACATGGACCATATAGAATAAGAACCAAACGACAATGTACTTCATAACGCGCAAAAGCGTTACCAGCAGTAGTTAGATTATCGTAAATTTGTACTGTGATCAAATCAAGGCTTTACATACCTCTATTATTACTTTTGCTGCTGATGGTTTCAGCATGCAATACCACCAAATTTGTTCCTGACGATAAATACCTGCTCAAAAAAAACAAGCTGGATGTTAATGAACGTAAAGTAGACGACGATGACCTGGAAAGTTTGATACAGCAAAAACCGAATAACCACTTTCTGGGGTTGATGCCGGTAAGGCTTTGGGCTTATAATTTCAGATATGGTGGTAATCAAAAGGGATTGAGAAAGCTCATCGGGAAAGATTATGCCGAAGCACCGGTAATTCTTGATAAAAGCCTTATCCGGAACTCCCAAGAACAAATGGGCATATATTTGAACAACTACGGCTATTTTAATCATACCATCAGTCACCGGCTCGACACCGGTAATCAAAAGGCCACGGTTCATTATAACGTAAATGTAACGGAGCCCTATACCATTAGAAACCTGGAATACCATTACCCTAAAAAGGATTTTAAGCAGATTGTTAACAATACCGAGCAAGAACCCGCCATCGACAGCACCATGCAATACAATGCCTATGATCTCGATAAGGAGCGAAAGCGCATTGCCCAGGCGCTAAATAACAATGGATATTACTATTTTTCCAGGGAGCTGGTCTATTTCCGGGTTGATAGCAACCTGAACAACCGCAAAATGGATATCGACTTGTATTTTCAGCAAATTGGTGATGACACCTTGTTCCTGTCAAAAGCTTACCGGAAATACAGCATCAACCGGGTATCCGTTTATCCTGATTTTAAACCTGTTGAACAAACCAATGTTACCTATGACTCAACCGCGGTAGTGTTTGATAAGCTAAAAAGGAAACCCAAATACTACATCTATACCCGCAACGGCCGGACTGTCAGGCCGGAGTCGGTTTTGAATTCCATTTTTATCCAGCCCGGCGAATTTTACAGCCTGCACCAGGTGAACCGGACCTATAACCAGCTTTCCAACCTGGGTATTACCCGCTATGTGAATATTGAATTTGAAGAGGTCGATTCCACCACGCTCAATTGCGACATTAAGATAAGCCAACATCCCAGGCAGTTTTATTCCATCGAAACCGAGGGAACAAACTCCGGTGGCTACCTGGGGCTGGGAGGTAGCCTGGTATACAAAAACCTGAACTTTTTTGGAGGAGCCGAGGTATTGCGCATGCAGCTCAACGGCTCGGTAGAAATGCAACGGTCCCTTTTCGATGAACCGGAAAATGAATTCCTGCTCTTCAACACCTTTGAGACCGGTATTCAGGCAGCCGTCGATTTTCCAAAACTGATCTCACCCATCAGTTTTGGACGACAGGCTAAATATGCAACGCCTAAAAGCAGTATCAGCACTGGTTTCAACTATCAGCGGCGGCCTTACTATAACCGCACCATTACCAATCTTTCATTCGGTTATGAATGGCGCGAAACCCGTGAAAACCGCCATATTCTCATTCCTTTCGAAGTCAATTCAGTGCGCATCTCGCGATCCCAGGAATTTACCAATTATCTCGATTCTTTAAAGGATCCGCGTTATACCAACCAGTTTACCAATTACCTGATCACAGCATTCAAATACAGCTACATTTTCAACAACCAGCAAATCAATCAAAATACCGACTTTTTGTATTTCAGGGGAAATTTCGAATCATCGGGAAATCTGCTGCACCTGATTGACAATAACGTTGAGCCTGAATACAAAGATCTGGGATATAACACTTTATTTAATATTCGCTATGCACAATATGTAAAAGGCGATATCGATTTCAGGTATTATGATTTGCGCAGTGTGAACACTCGCACGGTTTATCGAACCGCTATGGGCTTGGGCTTGCCTTATGGCAACTCCGATGGCCTGCCTTTTGAAAAAGGCTTTTATGCCGGCGGAGCTAATGGCCTGCGCGGTTGGCGCCTCCGTTCACTGGGGCCCGGCTCATTCCCCGGTTCGGCAAACCAGTTTGATCAAATGGGAGAGATCTACCTGGAAGCCAATGTTGAATATCGTTTTCCTTTGTATAAGATCCTGCACGGCGCTTTATTTGCTGACTTCGGCAATATTTGGCTGCTGGAAGAAAACGCCGACTTCCCCGGAGGAGTCTTCAAACTGGACAGTTTTCCCAACCAAATCGCGATTGATGGCGGCCTGGGCTTCCGCTTCGATTTCGGTTTCTTTGTATTCCGTATCGACGGCGCTATTCCCCTGAAAGATCCCTCGGAACCTTCGAACCGGAAATGGATGAACCCCGGAAAACTTAACCTGGGCGATATCGTTTGGAATTTTGGAATCGGGCAACCCTTTTAAGCATTTGTTTATGAAACCTGAAAATTTTGAACAGATCATCCGCTCAAAGTTCCCCTATGAGCCCACCGAAGGGCAAAAATCCCTTATCAACTGGTTGTCGAGATTTGTGCTAACCGATGTCCCCAACCCGGCATTTATCCTGAAAGGCTATGCTGGCACGGGAAAAACCACTATTGTAAGCGCCCTCATCAATGCTTTGCAGGATATTAGAATGCGAAGCAAATTATTGGCCCCTACCGGACGGGCGGCAAAAGTGCTTTCGGGATACTCCGGTAAACCCGCCTTCACCATACACAAACACATCTATAAATTAAAAACCACCTCCACAGGCAATGTGGCCTTCGGCTTACAGAACAACCTGAGCAAAAACACGGTTTTTATTGTTGATGAAGCCTCGATGATACAAGACGACACTGCTACCGGGAGCGATTCCCTGTTTACCGCCAATAACCTGCTCGACGACCTGGTGGAATATGTGTACCAGGGTGAGAATTGCCGCTTGTTGCTGATTGGCGATGCCGCCCAGTTGCCGCCTGTGGGCTTGGATATCAGTCCTTCCCTCGACCTGGATTACATGAAAAAACGTTATGATCTCAGGATCGCCAGCTTCGAACTGAAAGACGTGGTCCGCCAATCACTCGATTCAGGCATTCTAGCCAATGCCACGGAACTGCGGCAGCAGTTGGAAACCGGTTCCCCCCTCCCACCCTTCTTTTCCACCGGCGGATTTACCGATTTTAAAAAAATTAATGGTACCGAGCTGGAGGAAGCTCTCAATGACAGCTACTCCGCATTCAGACATGAGGGCACCATTATCATTACCCGTTCGAACAAGCGCGCCAACACCTTTAACAAGGAAATCAGAAACCGCATCCTCTTTAGGGATGAAGAAATCTCGGCCGGCGACATCCTGATGGTGGTAAAGAACAATTATTTCTGGCTGCCCTCCGGGTCACGAACTACCTTCATTGCCAATGGCGATATGATAGAAGTTCTTCGCATTAAGCATAAAGAGGAGATGTACGGTTTCCGTTTTGCCGATGCCGTGGTCCGTATGGTGGATTATCCCGATCAACCTGACCTGGAAGTCAAGCTCATGCTCGATACCCTTACCCTGGACGGACCATCCTTGGCCTATAAGGAACAGAGCCAGCTTTTCGATGCCATCATGATGGATTATGCCAACCTTCCTTCCAAACGCCAGCGGGTAAAAAAAGTAAAGGAAAGCCCTTATTTTAATGCCTTGCAGGTAAAATTCGCCTATGCCCTCACCTGTCATAAGACACAAGGAGGCCAATGGGACTCCGTTTTTATCGACCAGGGTTTTGTTACCGAAGATATGATCGATGAATCCTATGTTAGATGGCTATATACCGCTGTGACCAGGGCTACGCGCAACCTTTACCTGGTGAATTTCCACAGCCGGTTTTTTGTGGAGAACGAAAACGGGTTTATTGAGTATGATTAGTCTCAACATCTCATTCAATCTTAGCTGGCACGGATTTGTAATCCGCATCATTGACCCTTTGGCTGGCGCGGATTTGTAATCCGCGCCCTGAACCCGTTATAGGGTTTCAAACCCGAGTCCTACGCCTTTAGGCCAGGAGAAGGGTTGGAATCCTTATGAAACTATACACTGTAGTCCCGATAGAAAAGAGTCATTGTTGTTTATGACAAATCAGGAGTACTGAAATTAGCGGGTAATTAGCCTTCATTAGCGAACAAACGCAGATAACAAGTTCAAGATTTGTGGGTTTTTCGCTAAATGATCTTTATCTTCGTAAGCCATGAATCAAAACAAGAGATCATGGTGCACAATCGGGAACCCACTTTCGAAAAGAACCTGCAGTATTATAAATTCTGCTTGTATGGATTTTTGAAAAATTTGCGTTTTTTCGACCCGTTTCTGATTTTGTTTTTCCTTGAAAAAGGCATGTCCTACCTTCAGATAGGAACCTTGTATGCCATACGGGAGATCGTTCGAAATATTCTGGAGATCCCGGCCGGCATCCTGGCCGATGCTTTAGGACGCCGCAAAACCATGATCACTTCCTTTAGCTTTTACATTATATCGTTTTTGATCTTTTACTTTTCGGAAACTTACTGGATGTTTGTGGTGGCAATGCTGGTATTTTCCTTCGGTGATGCCTTTCGCACGGGAACCCATAAGGCTATGATTTTCGAATACCTGAAGATAAAGGGCTGGCAGGATCAAAAGGTATATTATTACGGAGGAACACGCTCCTGTTCGCAACTGGGCTCAGCCATCTCTTCACTGCTGGCAGCCGGGATCGTGTTTTACAGGGGAAGCTATCAGTCCATTTTCCTGTTTACGGTAATCCCTTACGTTTTGGATCTTTTGTTAATGATGAGCTATCCCAAAGCGCTCGACGGTTCTACCCGTGCGATTAGCAGGAAAGAAATCAAGGGAACATTTAAAAAAGTGATCGGGGAATTTATCTATTCTTTTAAAACACCGCGTATACTCCAGTCCATCAGCAACCTTTCGGTTTTCAGTGGATTTCATAAAGCCGTAAAAGATTACCTGCAGCCTGTTTTGCAAACATTTGCCCTCTCCACACCCTTTTTTCTGGGCTTGCAAGGCAGAGAGCGGTCGGCACTGCTGGTGGGCATCATGTATTTTATCATTTATTTGATGACCTCCTATTCTTCCAGGCGGTCGGGATATATTGCCAATCGTTTTAACAATTTACGCAATCCGCTTAATATAACCATTTTAAGCGGCCTGATCATTGGCATGCTTACCGGTGTATTTTATCAAATAGAGATCTTTTGGTTATCCATTATCCTGTTTGTGTTGGTATATCTTGTCGAAAACGCCCGCAAGCCTATGGGGATCAGCTACGTTTCCGATCTTTTTGAGCAAAATATTCTGGCCACCGCCCTTTCGGCCGAATCACAAATCAAATCCTTTTATGCCGCCATCTTTGCCTTGCTATTAGGCTTCTTTGCCGATCAATGGGGCGTCGGCTATGCTTTGATGATTGTTCCGGGGATTGCTTTAATGCTGTCGCCCTTGTTTTATTTAAAGGAAAAAGGCTCGCTAAACAATGATCGCAAACGCAGCAAGAACTAGAAACAAACTGTTTTAAAGACTTGCTTTTTTCAATCTTTTTATGTAGTACTATCAAGCTATGCCCGCGCTATCTCCGATTTAAATGCATGCAATATATCGGCCCGGGTAACATAACCAAGTAGCTTTCTGGTGGTTCTCGATACCACAGGCAACATTTCCAGGTTGTTTTTCGACATTTTATAAAGTGCTTCGCTCAGGGGCTCATCGGGATAGCCTTCCTCAATATCTTCATTCACAATATCTCCCACTTGTCCACCTGCTTCCAGCGTGCGTTCAACATTTTTTACCGTTACCACCCCCACCAAGGTATCGTTTTCATCAACTACGCAAGCCGAATAAACATTACTTTTAAGTAGTTGATTCTGAAGTTTTTCAATGGACAGTGTTTTCAAAAAACCTTGCTGCCGGTGGAATATTTCTCTCACCCGTTTAGCCTCCAGCTTATTGGTTTCCATGTCGTGCGATATAAAGATACCCCGTTTCGAGAGCTTTTTGGTATATATGGTATCTTGTGAGAGTGACCAGGTGATAAGATCAGCGATAACGCAGGCAAACATCAGGGGAAGAATAATTTTATAGTCAAGTGTAAGTTCGAAAATGATGATAATGGCTGTAAATGTGGCCCTCGAAGAAGCTGCAAACACCGCTGCCATGCCCACCAATGCATAAGCTCCGGCCGGCGCCGTTATTCCAGGAAAAGCATAATTAGCCACCCACCCGAAGGTAGCACCCAGGGCAGCTCCTATAAATAGCGAGGGAGAAAAGATGCCACCCGATGCACCCGAACCGATGGTGAGTATAAAAGCCAGAAATTTAAAGATCAGCAGCAACAAGGTAGTTTGGAGGAGCATATCCTGATTGAGCATCTTTTCAATGGTATCATAACCAACACCAAACACTTGCGGTAAGTGCATACCGATAAGTCCTACCAAAAGTCCACCCAGGGCAGGTTTTAAGTAGTCAGGGATCGGAATTTTGTCAAACAGGTCTTCGGTTTTGTATAATGATCTTATGAGTAACAAGCCGGTGAAGCCTGCCAATACCCCCAGAACCAGATAAAGAATAGTCTCATAAAGGGACACAAATTCATAGGATGGAACCGGAAAGGCCGGGGTAGTCCCCAGGAACAAACGCGATATGGAAGTGGCAAAGAACGAAGAGATCACCAGCGCCATAAAAGAGCGCGATTTCAACTCGAGGAGTATAATTTCAAGGGCAAAGATGATCCCGGCGATGGGGGTATTAAAAGTAGCCGCTATTCCTCCGGCGGCACCGCACCCCAACAACACTTTAATCTTATACTGATCGAGCTGCAGCCACTGGGCTATGGTAGAACCAAATGCCGAACCAATCTGAACAATCGGGCCTTCCCGGCCTATGGACCCTCCGCTTCCTATTGAAACTGCCGAAGCCAGTGCTTTAAAGATCACCGTGCGGGGCCTCATTTTTCCACCTTTCACAGCAACGGCCTCCATTACCTCGGGCACCCCGTGGCCTTTAGCCTCATTGGCAATAAAGTAGGTGATCAAACCCACAATAAGGCCGCCGGCTGCCGGAACAATAAATACATAATCATCCAGGCCATGATGAATAGGCGAAACCTCAAGTACTGACAGGTTCTGATAAAAAAATACGTTTTGAATGAAAAAAAGCAAATAGCGAAATCCTATGGCAATAAATCCTGATAAAACCCCCACCCCGGCAGCCAAAAAAAGTACCTGCAAAGTATAGTTTGTAAAAACCGGCCGGAGAAAAGTTCTTCTCATATCCTAACTGATGTTTTAGATCAAAGATGCAGAAAATCCGGGTAATTACCAAGAATTACTTGAATTGCTTACTCGATCAAGGGTATCTAACTACTCAACAGGTGTAGATTTTTCACCCCTTTCAATAATGTAATTCCTCAGTATTGATTTGATCATGAAAGCCTTTTGAGCTGTACAATTTTGGCACATTCTTTTTGCCATGGTTCAGGGTAGAACCAAAAAAGGAGTTTTGCATGATAACAAGAGATCGATTTGAAGCATTAGCCAAGATCCACCAGCCGCACAGTGTATCGATCTATATGCCAACACATCGTGCCGGTGTTGAGGTAAACGAGAAACTTGACAAATTGATGCTCAAGAACAAGGTGAAGGAAATAAAGCAAACTTTGCTCGACTACCAGATGAAAGAAAATGAAGTGGATCAATATATTAAACCCATCTATGAGCTTTTGGAAGAAACCAATTTCTGGAATAACCAGCTAAACGGTTTGGCCTTATTCCTGGCCCCCGGAAAAGGTTTGGAATATTACCGCGCTCCCATTACCTTCGATGAATACACCTATGTAGCCGATCATTTCTACCTTAAACCATTGATCCCGCTATTCATTTATGATAAAAACTTTTATGTGCTGGCATTAAGCCAAAAAAACGTGAGCCTTTACGAAGCCAATACCTATAAAATGCAAAAGCTCGATGTTGAAGAGTTTGTTCCTGAGCGCATAGAAGAAGTGGTGGGTACCGATTTCCGGCAAAAATCACCGCAATTCCGCAGCGGTCAGGATGGACAGGGAAAAGGCATTTACCACGGGCAAGGCTCCGGCAAAGATGATTATAAAACCGAGGTGGAAAAATTCCTGCAGCATGTCGATAAAGGCCTGATGAAAATACTTCATGACAAAAAGGCTCCGCTTATTGTTGCTGCTGTGGATTACCTCTATGGCTATTTTAAGGATGTAACAGCTTATAAACATCTTTATGATGATTTTATTCCGGGTAATCCTGATGAAAGCAATGCAGATAGATTGCACCGGGAAGCCATCAGCAGGTTAGAAAAATATTTCAAAAAGGAAATAGATGATAAACACCGCTTGTTCGAAGAAGCCATTAAGGTAAACAAAGCCTCGTGCGACCTTGAAGAGATCATTCCCTATTCGGTTGATGGACGCGTAGGCAGCCTGTTTATTAAACAAGGCACCCATTTATACGGATTATATGATCATGAAACCCGCAAGGTGATCGTTGAGGATGAGAAAAATAAAAATAATTCGTGCCTTTACAACCTGGCAACTATTGAAACCATGCTGAACAGCGGAAATGTATTTATAACTAAAGAGCAGGATATGCCCGATGAAAGCTGCGAAATAACAGCTATATTCAGGTATTGATCATGGCTTGGAAACATAGATTGAATTGAAATGAAAAGATTTGAATACCTCATACTGGGTGGCGGCACCACCGCCGGATATGCGGCACAGGAACTGATCGAACAAGGGATAAAGGGTAGCAAAATCGGGATTATTTCGGCTGAAAATATGCCACCTATGGATCGTCCGCCCATTTCCAAAGATTATTTAAGGGGAGAAACGGAGCGGCGATCCATGCTGGTGAATGAAAAGGAATTCTACAAGAGGCATGACATTGAGTTGCATATGAAGTCAATCGCCAGATCGGTTGATTTTGATAACAAAAGGGTAACCATGCTCAATAAACGGGAATTCACCTATGACAATCTCCTGATCGCCACCGGTGGAAGCGTTAACACGCTGAATAAGCCCGGAAATGAATTACCCGGCATCTTTTACCTGCGAAAAGCCGATGATGCCGACGAAATAAGAAAAGCGGCAAAAGCAGCCCACAATGTGGTGATCATGGGCGGCGGTTTTATTGGCACTGAGGTTGCCGCCTCCCTCAGGCAATTGGATGTTAATGTTGCACTGGTTTTCCCCGAAGAAAGGATGCTTCAACAACTGATTCCCGCCGAGGCCTCGCGCTATTTGGAATCATATTACAAAGAGCGGGGTGTAAAGCTTTATCCAAAAAACGACCTGGTTAATACAAATGGGGAAGAAGTGCTGGAAGGAGTTAGCCTGGCCACCGGTGAACACCTTAAAGCCGATATGCTTATTGTTGCAATAGGCATTAGGCCTAATACGGCATTGTTCAATGATACACCCCTGGAGATCGAAGAAGGCATTGTTACGGATGAATTTTGCCAAACCAACATCAGTAATGTATTTGCTGCCGGTGATGTAGCTCAATTCCCCGATATGGTCTTCGGCAAAAGCCGCATGCATCAGCACTGGGAAAATGCAGTAGAGCAAGGAAAAATAGCTGCCCGCTCCATGATTGGATTACGCGAGGAATATGACCGTTTACCGGCCTTTTTCTCCGATATTTTCGACCTGTCCTATGATTTTATAGGCGATAATACCGATGCCGATAGCCATTTCATTCGTGGAAAAATGGATGAAGGCGAATTTGGCGTTTGGTATTTCAGCCGCGACAAATTAGTAGCTGCTTTCATCATGAGCACCCGTCCCGAAAAGGAACGTGAACAAGCCCGTTACTGGATCAGGCATGAAACCCTGCTCGATGCCGAAAAAATTGAAAATGAGAATATTGATTTGCAAAAGGTGGAGAAGGAGATCTATGTGTGAAACCAAATGATTAGATAGTTGTTATATTGGGTTAGTTAAAATTAAAACAAGAAAACCTCATGCTGATCATTGAGCGACATAAAACGAACCCTTACTTCAACCTGGCTACCGAGGAATATGTAATGAACCACTTTAACGAGGATTGCTTCATGCTGTGGCGTAATGCACCTTCCATCATCATTGGGAAGCACCAGAATGCTATGGCCGAGATCAACCTCGATTATGTGAAGCAAAACAACATCGATGTGGTGAGGCGCCTTTCCGGTGGTGGTGCCGTTTTTCACGACCTGGGCAACATCAATTTCACCTTTATCAAAAAGGCCGAAAAAGGACAGGAGGAAAACCTGGTGGACTTCCACAAATTCACCGAGCCCATCCTGGAGTTCCTCCAAACGCTGAATATCAATGCCAAATTCGAAGGCCGGAATGACCTGACCATCGACGGGAAAAAATTCTCGGGCAATGCCGAACATGTTTTCAAAAATAAGGTCCTGCACCATGGTACGCTGCTTTTCCAGGCAGTGATGACCGACTTGAGCAATGCCTTAAAGGTGGATGAAAGCAAATTCAAGGATAAAGCCGTAAAATCAGTGCGCAGCCGTGTGACCAACATCAGCGAGCACCTTGAAAAGCCCATGGATATTGAAGAATTCATGGATAAGATCAACAAATACATGCGCGACAAATATAACGATGCCCGGATCATCACCCTTAGCCAGGAAGACGAAAAGAACATTCAGGATTTGGTGGATAAAAAATACGGTACCTGGAATTGGAACTTCGGTTATTCACCCAATTACAACTTTACCAAAAAGATTAAAACCAATGGCGGGCATCTGGAAGTAAACCTTGACGTCCAAAAGGGTGTTATAAAAAAGGGAGTGATTCGTGATGCAAAAATTTACGGCGACTTTTTCAATATTCGCGATATTGAAGACATCGAAGCCGCCCTGACCGACTGCCCGCATGAGGAGCAAAACATCCGTGAGCGCTTGGGACGGTTCCGCATCGAGGATTACTTTCACAATATTACGACGGACGAGTTAATACAAGCATTTTTCTAAAATCATAAAACCAATAAACGTATGAATGCAAAAGGAAAAATAATTTTTGACCGGTTATGGAAGGATTATACAACCCTCACCCCTGATGCTAAAAGGGTTTACGATCTTTTTGTGCAGGAAGGTGAAGACGTGGTAAACGATCACATCGCTTTCCGCACTTTCGACGATGAGCGCGTAAACATCGACCGTTTGGTAAAGCCATTACTCGATGCCGGTTATGTGTTAAAAGGCGAATACAATTTTGAGGAAAAACATCTTTTTGCCCAGCATTTCGAACATAAAGTGGATAAATTCGCCCCGCGGGTTTTTATCAGCCAGCTTATCACCAGCGATTTTAGCGAATTCCTGCAAAACACGGTAAAAGAAAAACTCGACCTCATCCCCCGGCAAACTTATGAATCGGATGAACTAATCTACCAGGGCAATTTGTGGGGGCTTCCCTCCTACAAAGTGTATGAAAAGCTGCGTGAAGAATCCGAATACGCCGCATGGTTGTATGTTTACGGTTTTCGGGCCAACCACTTTACGGTTAGCGTGAATCACCTCAAAAACTTCCAGTCGGTTGAAGATGTGAATGCCTTTTTGAAGAAAAACGGCTTTTTGATCAATGATGCCGGCGGTGAAGTGAAAGGCTCACCCGATCAGTTGCTGGAACAGAGCAGTATTAAAGCGCCTCTCATCGATGTGGACTTTGAGGAAGGTACCAAACAAATCCCTTCGTGCTATTATGAGTTTGCCCGTCGCTACCAGGATGCCGACGGCGAATTGTTCTCCGGCTTTATCGCCAAATCGGCGAATAAGATCTTTGAAAGCACGGACTATTATAAGAAGTAGACCGGGGAGCGAAGAGCGTAGAGCATAGAGCATAGAGCAAGGGCCAAGAGCGCAGAGTTCGAAGAGTGGAGTGCAAAGTATAGAGAGGAAGACTACTCCGTGCGGAATAAAAACCATTCAGCTAAATGTTGGGTGGTTTTTTGATTTATTCAAATGAACATTTGTATTCAATATAGTATATAAGGAATTCTGGATTTACTGTTAACTTTGTTAAAAACTAACTATCATGGGTACACAGAAAAA
>JAIPAP010000040.1 GCA_021740045.1 Bacteroidales bacterium | reverse complement strand
ATGTGCTTGTTACCACAGATGGAAATTATACAAACACCTAAAAAGCCCGCAGGGCTTTGATTATGGTAGAATATGGTGCTGTTTGGGTTGGATGTTAACAACACCGTAGATGTTGGATTATTTTTTTCTCCAACCACTACTCCAAGTATACAATTCATGGTTAAGAGCATGAAAGCCGTACAAAAATGTGAATTATATATCTGATAATTAATAACTTTACAGGTCATCAAAATGTAATAATCATGAAGCCAAAAACATTTACTCAATTACACGTGCAGGCTGTCTTTGCCGTAAAAGGCAGGTTAGCCTTTCTGGATCGATCATTCAGACCTGAAGTGTTCAAATTTATGATGGGAACACTCGATAGCATGGGGCATAAAGCCTTAGCCGTTAATGGTTGGCACGACCATGTTCATGTTTTCTATGGTATGAAACCCTCAGTAGATATTTCTGAAACCATCAAAGAAGTTAAAAGGTCAGCTACAAACTTCATTAAGCAAAAAAGGTTTATCAGACAATTCAGTTGGCAAGATGGATATGGCGCCTTTAGTTATTCAAAATCTCATGTTGATAGGGTAATGAAGTACATTATCAATCAAGAAGTTCATCATAAGAAAAGAAGTTTTAGGGAGGAATACATTGATTTTCTTGAAAAGTTCAAGGTGGAATATAAACTTGAGGAGCTATTTGAATTCTATTCATAAGGGGTGGCTGGTGCTGGATTATTATTGAATTTCCTTCACCAAATAAATATAAACCGGAAAATGGTCGCTGTAGCCTCCCAGGTAGCTTCCTCCGGCGAAGGTGCGATAGGGATATCCCTCATAACGCCCTGAATCCTGCATCAGGAACTTTTCATTGAAAACTCGTGCCCGGTAAAACTTGTAACTGGAATAATCCTTGCCCACCAGTGCCGGTGACACCAGCACCTGGTCAAACAAATTCCACAGATCCCGGTATGCATTTGATCCAATACCTTTTCTAAAAAGCTTCACCATGGGGTTGTACAAGGTTTTATCAGTGAGCTTGTCCTTTTCACCCACCGAATTTAAAATCTCACTTACACTCTTATCCACCGGGTCATCATTCAGGTCGCCCAGGTATACGATTTTGGCTTGCGGATCAATCTGCATTAATGAATCGATGATAGCTCTGCCTACCTTGGCAGCTGCTGCACGCAATGGCTTGGAGCGTTTTTCCCCACCATACCTCGATGGCCAGTGATTGACGATAAAATGCATTTTTTCGCCATCAAAGTTGCCGCTAACCACCATTTGATCACGGGTTTTAAAATCGGGCTTGTCTTCGATGGAGACCAGGTGGTTATTTACATTTTCAACTTCAAGATATTTTGGCTGATATAGTAATGCCACATCAATTCCACGGTCGCCCGGTGAATTATGATGGATTATCTTATAATTGCGATCTTGGAGCTTAGGCATATTGACAAGGTCTTCCAATACCCGCCGGTTTTCAATCTCTGAAACACCTAAAACGGCCGCACCATCAGGGGTGATCTCTGTGCCCAGCATGGAGATCACTTTCGACATGTTATTAAGCTTGGCATTATATCGTTGAGTATTCCAGTTGCTTTCGCCATCCGGGAGGAATTCTTCATCTTCAACATTAGGATCATCAATGGTGTCGAACAGGTTTTCAAGGTTATAAAAACCCACACAGGCAATGCGGTATTTCGATTCGCTTTCCTGTGCATTGGATTTAAAAACGAGGCCTACAAATAGGGTAGTAATCAAGCTGCTCAGTATAATGCGTTTAAGGTTCATATTCATTTTTTCAGTATTTTTGAAAAGTTGAATGATTTAAAATATAATTAAGCTTTCATTATTAATATTGCACAAAATTAATTTTTCCTCAATTGGAAGAGGCAATGAGGAGTATTTTTTTACAAGCACATAGAAAACTCGAAAAATGAAAAATTCACTCGTGTTCACTTTGTTGTTCCTGTTTACCGGTGTAATGACTGTTGCCCAGGAGGATACGACCAAGATTTCGGATGAGGACGTGAGCCTTCCGGTCTTCGATATATCCGTATCGGAGTTGGAAAGTCTTGAGGAGGCCCAGGACATTTCAACCATCCTCCAATCATCGGAAGACATATTCGCACGTAAGGCTGGATATACCTTTGGCTCGGCCCGGTTCAGGGTACGTGGTTATGACTCGAAAAACACCACGGTAACCATCAACGGTGTTCCCATGAATGACCTGGAATCGGGGAGAGCCTACTGGGCATCGTGGGGTGGCCTGAATGATGCCATGCGGGACCAGGATGTAAACATCGGTCTCAGCTATTCCGATCATACCTTTAGTGGCATTGGCGGTTTTACCAACATTAATACACGCGCTTCCGACTATGGCAGAGGGGTTAAGGCAACCTATTCCGCTGCAAACCGAAGTTACAGGAACCGGATAATGGTTACCGCTGCTACCGGCCAGATGGATAACGGATGGTCGATTGCAGCTTCGGGCTCTCGCCGTTGGGCCGAAGAAGGTTATGTGGAAGGCTCTTTTTATGATGCATTCAGTTATTTCCTGTCGGCCGAAAAAAAGATCAATGATCAGCACAGTGTAGGCTTTATCGGTTTTGGGGCGCCCAACAGGCGTGGGAAATCCGGTGTTTCAACCAATGAAGCCTATGAACTGGCCGGGTCCAATTATTATAATTCCTACTGGGGGTACCAGGATGGAAAAAAACGCAACGCGCGCATCGGGAATTATCATCAACCCATGTTCATGTTAAGCCATTATTGGGATTTGAATGAAAAATCCAATCTTACCACCACCGTTTCCCATCAGTCTGGCCGTGGTGGCTCAACCGCTTTGAACTGGCTTTATGTTGATGACCCCCGCCCTGATTACTACCGTAATCTGCCCAGCTATTATGAATTATACAACAACCCGGAAGAAGCCAATCGAATTACCCGGCTTTGGAATAACAATGAATCATACCGTCAATTGAATTGGGATCATTTTTATTTTGCCAATTCAAAGTTTCTTCAAACCACCGAGGATGTGGATGGAATTGAAGGCAACGATGTAACCTATAATCGTTCCAAATATATTGTTGAAGACCGCCGGCACGATAAATCCGAATTTGGTTTTAACTCGGCTTATCAATCCAAAATAAATGATCATATTACCTTTACAAGTGGGCTTGATCTAAGCTGGTTTAAAGGCATGCATTTTAAGGAGGTGGTCGATTTGCTGGGCGGTGAGTACTGGCTCGACATTAACAAATTTGCTGAACGGGAACCCAATATAATTACCGATGTTTCACAAAGTGATTTGAATAACCCGAACCGCCTGGTTACCGAAGGCGATGTGTTTGGGTATGATTACAATTCAAATATCAATAAATACCTGGCTTATGCCGGTGCCGAATTCACCTATAAGAACTTTGATTATTATGCGAAGGCAACAGTTTCCTTCACAGAATTCTGGCGCACCGGAAATATGAAAAACGGGCAGTTTCCGGAAGAATCTTATGGCGATTCGGAGAAACAGACATTTACAAACTATGGGATTAGGGGAGGCGTTACTTACAAAATAGACGGTCGCAATTTTCTTGAAGCCAATGCCAACTTTATGACCCGGGCACCCTATTTCCGCGATTCTTATGTTTCGCCACGCACACGCGATCATGCCATTGATAACCTGGAAAGTGAAACTATTTATTCAGGCGATTTCAGCTACCTGATCAGGGCTCCCTTCCTGCGTTCGCGGCTTACTTTTTATTATACCCGTTTCCTCGACCAGGTTTGGGCCCGAAGCTTTTATCATGATAATTTAAACACATTTGTAAATTACCTGATGACCGATGTGGATAAAGAAAGCGCCGGTATGGAACTGGGTGTCGAGGGCGATATAACCAATACCATTACCCTGGGGGGTGTTTTGGGCCTGGGTGAGATTATCTATACCAACCGGCCCAAGGTAACCATTGCACAGGACAATGATTCTGAGATCCTGGCCGAAAACCGTACGGTATACCTAAAAGATTACTACGTGGGTGGCGGACCGCAATCCATTGCTTCATTCAACTTTAAATATGATTCGCCCAAATACTGGTTTGTGCAGGTAAGTTATGATTATATGGATGATATTTACCTCGACATTAATCCTGAAAAGCGCACAACAGCAGCTGTATCGAGGTTTTACAAGGGTGATACCAGGGTGGATAAAGTTCTCGAACAGGAAAAGCTACCGGGCAACGGTACCATTAACCTCTTTGGTGGTAAATCATGGAAATTCGGTGATTACTACCTCAGCTTCATCGTTTCGGTTAATAACATTCTCGATCGAACCGATATTCCAACCGGCGGCTTTGAGCAGCTCAGGTACGATGAAGAATTTGTTGAAAAATTCCAGCCACGGTATTTTTACTGGTATGGCCGGAATTATTTTATAAATCTTAGTTTTCGCTTTTAAATAAAGAAATTTCAACTACAATTAAATATTCGGACAGATGAAAAGAAACATTTCATTCCTCACATTCAGCCTTATTTTATTAGGAATAGCCATGCAGTTTACAAGCTGTGTAAAGGATGAATACGATACGCCTCCAATCGACGAATTACCGGTTGGCGAAGTACTCACCATCGCCGATTTGAGGCAGATGTTTAATGAATCGGGTGCACATGAATTTACAGGCGATTCATCACTGTTAGTTACTGTAACCATGGGTGAAAGCACCGGAAATATTTACGAAAGCGCTTATGTGAAGGACTCCACCGGTTCCATAAATCTTCACTTTCAATCGACCAACGGCCTGGAAATCGGTGATTATATTCAGGTGTATCTGAAAGGATGCAACCTGAACATTTACAATAATCTATTACAGGTAGATGGACTGCATGCCGATTCCAACATTATTATCAAGGAAAACAACCGGCAAGTGTTACCAACTGTGGCTACCATTAATGAAATAAAAAATGAAATTGATACCTATGAAGCCCGCCTGGTTAAGATTGAAAACGTACAGTTTGTTCAGTCGGAGTTAGGTGAAACCTATAGCGAAGAAGACCAGTCGACTAACCGGATGTTAACCGATTGCGACGGCGATCAATTGATCGTTCGTACCAGCAGTTATTCCAACTTTGCCGACGAGCTCCTTCCCGAGGGAAATGGAAGCATTGTAGGGATTATAGGTCGGTTTTATGACGATGCTCAGCTCTACATTAGAACCTTGGATGATGTTAAGCTTGATGGTGAACGCTGCGATGCCGGTGGTGGCGGTGGCGGCGGTGGAACCATTGATCCGGTGAATAAAGTTGAAGAGGAATTCACTGAAACCGAAGTGGATGTTGATATAGCGCTGGAAGGCTGGTCCAATATCATAGAAGCCGGCGACCGTGCCTGGCAGGGAAAAGAATTTGATAATAATAAATACGCGCAAGCCTCGGCCTATAATTCGGGATTGAGCGAAATGATCACCTGGTTAATTACTCCACCGGTCATTAATGATGAAGGCAAGAAGGTGCTTAGCTTCGAATCGGCAAAAGCTTATTGGGAACATAATGATGACTCAGGATTAACCGTTTGGGTATCAACCGATTTTACAGGCGATAATTTTGCATCAGCTACCTGGACCCAATTGGATGCTACCATAGCTTCTGAGGGTGATGCCGATCATGAATGGATTCCTTCCGGAGACATCAGCCTTGCCGATTACCAGGGCAATTGTGCGATTGCTTTTAGATACAGGGGTAGTGATACCGAATCTACAAGCTTTAGGATTGATAATGTGATGATCACCTCTGAAGGCGGCGGAGACGGCAGCGTATTTTTCGAAAACTTCAATTCTGATATTAGCACCTTTAGCAAATTTAGCGTAACGGGTGAACAGGAATGGAGTTGGAGCGGAACATTGGATGATGGAGCAGCAAAGATGACCGGCTACGATGGTTCAGCTTATGAAAATGAAGATTGGCTCATCTCACCAGCCATTGACCTGAGCAATAATACAGGATCAACAGTAAATATCAACCAGGCAGTTAACTTCCTGGATGGTCAATGGGATGAGATCAATGTGATGATCTCTTCCGATTACGACGGCACTAGCGATCCCTCACTTAACGGCACCTGGGAAGAGCTAACCGTCACTAATCAACCTACAGGAAATAGCTTTGAATTTGTTGATTCAGGTGATATCGATATTTCAGATTATGATAGTGAGGGTTCGGTCTATATAGCCTTTAAATATTTGTCAAGCACATCAAATACACCCACATGGGCGATTAGCTCAATAGGAGTTTACTAAGTGGACTAATCCTAAGCTTTATAGGACTAAAAAAGGGTATTGATAATTTTCGATACCCTTTTTTGGTCTTGAAAAGCGGCTATCAAACACAAATTATTTTTTTGTTTGATGTGATTCATTTATTTTCGCTGCAAATCTTTAGAATCCGTGTCCGATAGTTTAGTAATCATACCAACCTATAACGAGAAGGAGAACATTGAAGGGATCATACGAAAAGTGTGTTCGCTTCAATCCAGCTTTGATATACTCATCATTGAGGATAATTCACCCGATGGTACCGGCGATATTGTAAAAAAGTTAATGCCTGAATATCCCGAACGCCTTCATATTATTGAGCGTGAAGGCAAACAGGGATTGGGAACTGCCTATATTACAGGCTTTAAATGGGGGATTGAAAAGGCCTATGACTTCATTTTTGAAATGGATGCCGATTTCTCTCACAATCCCAATGATCTGGAGCGACTTTATCAAGCTTGCCAGAATGGAGCCGATGTATCTATCGGTTCACGTTATATTAAAGGGGTTAATGTTGTTAATTGGCCTATTGGTCGGGTGTTGCTTTCTTACTTTGCTTCCTATTACGTGCGCATTATTACCGGAATGCATATAAAAGATACAACAGCAGGCTTTAAATGCTATAAGCGTAAAGTCCTCGAATCCATCAACCTCGATAAGATTAAATTTACAGGTTATGCCTTCCAGATTGAAATGAAATACATAGCCTGGAAAATGGGTTTTAATGTGGTTGAGGTCCCCATTATTTTTACTGACCGCACCGAAGGCCAGTCAAAGATGAATAAAGGCATTATTAAAGAAGCCATATGGGGTGTGATTTCTCTTCGTTTGAAAGGCATTAAAAAATTGGTTAAAAAATAGACTCCCGTAAGCAATTTCTTTCTTATTTTGTTTAACCGTTGTGATAGAGGTTACATGAAAATTAATGGCTATGGCTAACAAATATTTTATTCACAATGTTACCGTGGTAAATGAAGGTAATTCATTTCCCGGAATTGTGCGAACGGATCATGGGAAGATAACACAGGTGGTTGATTTACAGGTGGATGAAAAACCAGTTCCGGATGAAGGGGAAACCCTTATCGATGGCAAAGGAAAATTGCTTATTCCGGGTGTTATTGATGACCAGGTGCATATGAGGGAACCGGGCTTAACGTATAAAGCAGATATCTATACTGAAAGCCGTGCCGCAGTGGCAGGTGGTGTTACCTCATGGATGGAAATGCCCAACACCAAGCCTCCTGTATTAACACAAGAATTGCTGGAAGATAAATATAAACTGGCCGCCGAAAAATCGCTGGCAAACTATTCCTTTTACATGGGTGCTTCCAATGATAATATTGAACAAGTGCTGAAGACCGATCCAACGAATGTATGCGGCATTAAAGTGTTTATGGGAGCTTCCACAGGTAATATGTTGGTTGATAATCGAAAAACACTCGAGGGTATCTTTTCTTCCACCAGTATACCTGTGGCGGTGCATTGCGAAGATGAGGCTACCATCCGGAAAAATAAAGCTGAATATCAGGAAAGCTTCGGAAACCGTATTCCGGTAGGTGCACACCCCTCTATCAGAAGCACAGAGGCTTGTTACCGGTCATCGTCGCTGGCAGTGGAGTTGGCTACAAAATACAATACCAGGCTGCATGTGTTGCATCTCTCAACAGGAAAGGAAATGGAACTTTTTGACAATAAGGTTCCGCTCAAAAAAAAGCGGATCACTGCCGAAGTTTGCATCCATCACCTCTGGTTTACCGACCAGGATTATTCAAGGCTGGGACCGCGCATTAGATGGAATCCGGCTATAAAAGCTCCCGAAGACCGTGAGGAACTTTGGAGGGCATTGCTGAATGATAAGATCGATGTTATTGCCACCGATCATGCTCCTCATACCCTGGAAGAGAAAATGAAGCTTTATGCCGGCGCACCTTCAGGAGGACCGCTGCTACAGCATTCTCTGCAAGCTATGCTGGAATTTTACCATCAGGGAAAAATCGACATTGAAAAGTTGGTGGAAAAAATGTGTCATGCGCCGGCTATTCTTTTCAATGTGAAGAACCGCGGCTTTCTCCGAAAAGGCTATTATGCCGATATGGTGCTGGTTGATCTTATGCAAAGTCAAAGGGTTGATCAGGGTAATCTGCTTTATAAATGTGGATGGTCGCCTTTTGAAAATGTGGTGTTTAGCTCAAGCATTACCCATACTTTTGTTAATGGTAAGCTGGTTTATGAAAACGGTGAATTTTACGAACATCAAAAAGGGATGCGTTTGCAGTTTGACCGTTAGAAGCTAAATTTGCACCCCGAAAGGAATGACCATGAAACAAATACTACTTTTAATTTTAACAATATTGATTACGGGAGCCTGTTCGACTCGCGAAAAAGTAATAGCCGAAAAATTCCCGGATGGCTCACCCAAAATTATTGAAATATATGAGGGAAGCGATCAAGATAAGACCCTTGTAAAACGCATTGCCTATTATGATAATGAACATAAGCGGGTTGAAGGTCAATTTAAAAACGGTGAGAAAAATGGACAATGGACATACTGGTATGAAAGTGGCCATAAATGGAGCGAGGGCTATTTTAAAGATGGAAAGAGTCATGGAATGCGAACCGTTTGGCACGAAAACGGCAATAAATACATTGAAGGAGAATACCGTAAAGGTAAGCGTATAGGTAAATGGAAGTTCTGGAATGAACAGGGCGAACTCATCAAAACAAAAGATTACGGGTTGCCCGAAGAATAATTAGCCTTTTCCGCGCTTTAGGTAATCAATCATCCTGCGTTCCTTTTTAGTGGGCCGGCCTAATCCTTTCTTGCGAAACTCCGAGTTTGTTTCGCTGATCTTCTTAGCTTGTTCGTATTCTGCTTGCGGGGTAACATCTTCGGCATAATCCACGGCAATTTTAGCCGAAACCCGGTTGGAGAGGATACCCGTTACTTTGAGTGATTTTGTAAACTTGTTTTTGGATATACGCACGGTCTCCCCAATCTTTACATCCCGCGAGGGCTTTACCGCATGCCCGTCAATTTTAATCTTTCCTGACTTGCAGGCATCCGTAGCCTGACTGCGTGTTTTAAACGCCCTCACAGACCAAAGCCATTTGTCAATTCGGGTAGTTTCTTCTTCCATATAGAATTAACCCTTGGAAGTCAGAGTTTATTATTGGGAGGATAAATCAGTACAGATTTCTTTTTGTATTGGAAAAAATCAAGTTGATGTAATAATAAATCTAACAGATACGTATGATTTTTAAACAACTAACTTGCATTTTTTGTATTTTTGGAAAAAGACTTTGATATGACTACCATCGAAAATATTAAGCATCGGTTGATAGATCGCATACTTGCAACCAATAATGAAAAGTTTTTGCAAGCCATTGAAAATGTTTTCATCACTTCTCAAAATGAAGATATTATTAACATATCTAACGAGGAAATGGAAATGTTGAAGATGAGTGAGGATGATATTAAGAAGGGAAATATTACTTCTGAATCGGATTTGGATAATATGGATGAAAAATGGCTCCATTAAGAATTTTTTGGACATCCACAGCAATAAGGCAAAGGAATAACATCTTTGAATATTGGAATAAGCGTAATAGAAGTACTGGTTATTCACGTAAACTCAATAGAAAGATCAAGGAAAGGATTGAAATTCTTAAACGCAATCCGGAAATTGGTAAAAAGACAAATTTTGGAGAAACTAGAGTTATATCGCTTGGCCATTTTAGCATATTTTATAGAAAAGGCAATGGTCTTATATATATAACTGGTTTTTGGGATAATAGACAAGATCCTGACAAGCTGCTGGGATTTTTACGTAATAATAATGAATGAAACAGAGCTTATTGGGTATTTACTTCTTCCTAAAATAAATCTCCACCGGCACGCCTTTAAAATTAAAGTGTTCGCGGATTTGATTTTCCACGTAGCGCTTGTATGGATCTTTTATATATTGTGGTAAGTTGCAAAAGAATACAAACGAAGGATAGGCTGTGCGCAACTGTGTGATGTATTTAAAGCTGATTTGTTTTCCTTTATATAGGGGTGGCGGATTTTGATTCAAGATGGGAAGCAAAATATTGTTAAGTTTAGCAGTTGAAATTTTTTGCTTTCGGTTTTGAAAAACTTCGTGGGCTGTTTCAAGGGTTTTGTAAATACGCTGTTTTTCGATTACCGAAGTGAAAATGACGGGAACATCTTTGAACGGAGCGATCTGATCGGTGATAATACGCAGGAATTCTTTATGGGTATTGGTTTTCTTCTCAACCAAATCCCATTTATTAACCAGCATAACCACTCCTTTACGATTTTTCTGTATCAGGTGAAAGATGTTCATGTCCTGTGATTCGAATCCCAGCGTAGCATCCACCATTATCAAGCAGACGTCACTTTCCTCTATTGCTCGTATGGAACGCAATACGGAATAAAACTCAATGTTTTCATGAATCTTCTTTTTCCGGCGGATACCTGCAGTATCCACCAGCAAAAAGTCAAATCCATAGCCTTTATAACGGCTGTTGATTGTATCGCGGGTGGTTCCGGGTATGGCCGTTACAATATTGCGCATATCGCCCAGCAGGGCATTAATCAGTGATGATTTTCCTACATTGGGCCGGCCAACAACAGCAAACTTAGGGATGTCCGGATCTTCGGGTTCATCTTTTTTTGAAAACTCTTTAACAACTTCATCGAGTAAATCTCCTGTACCACTTCCATTGATGGAAGAAACAGCATAAATATCTTCAAATCCCAAGGCAAAAAACTCACCTGATTCATTGGCAATGCGTGCATTATCGGCTTTATTGGCAACAAGGAAAACCTTTTTGTGTGTGCCGCGGAGGGTATTGGCAATATCCTCATCCATTGAGGTCAAACCTGCCCGCACATCCAGCATAAACAGGATCACATCCGCTTCATCAATGGCAAGTTTCACCTGCCGGTGGATTTCACGTTCAAATACATCCTCCGATCCAATGATAAAACCCCCGGTATCGATAACCGAAAACTCCACTCCATTCCAGTCGGCTTTACCATAATGCCGGTCGCGTGTAACACCGCTGGTGGGGTCTACAATGGCATGGCGTCGTCCGGTTAAACGGTTAAAAAATGTCGATTTTCCTACATTCGGCCTTCCTACAATGGCTAAGATATTTCCCATAGTTTTCTTTTTTCGCCCTTAATGGACAAAATTAACCAATAAGGCTTATAATAACTTTTAACTGGCAGAAAAATTATGTGATGTGAAAAAGGAAGTCGGTTATTGATCATAACCAAAGCGGCGTAGTTTGTTCTCATCATCGCGCCAGTTTTTAGCCACTTTCACACTTAAATCAAGGTACACCCTTTTTTCCACGAATTCCTCAATCTCTTTTCTTGCATCGGTGCCCAATTGCTTAATAGCCCTGCCACCCTTACCAATAATAATGATCTTTTGTGATTCCCGGGCTACATAAATGTAGGCGTTAATGTGAATGATATCCGCCTGCTCCTTGTATTGATCTACAATTACTTCAACCGAATAGGGCACCTCTTTTTTATATTGCTCCAGGGCCTTTTTTCGGATAATCTCGGCCACAAAAAAACGCATAGGCCGGTCGGTGAGCTCATCTTTTGGGTAATATGGCGGGCTCTCCGGAAGATTCTCTATCAATGCATTAACCACGGCTTCTACGTTAAAGCCATGCAAGGCTGAGATGGGAATCACCTCAGCATTCTCTAGTATTGTTTTCCAATGATCAATGTGCTGTTCTACAGCATGCTGCTCATGAAGATCGACTTTATTCAATGCAACGACGATGGGAATCCCTGACGCATTTATTCTTTTTAGTATATCTGAATTTAGCGACGATTCACCGGTTTCAACCACCATTAGAAAAATATCGGCATCTTCAATGGCTGTTTCCACAAACTGCATCATCGATTTCTGCAGCTTGTAATTGGGATCGAGAATTCCGGGGGTATCGGAATAGACAATTTGATAGTCATCACCGTTAACAATGCCCAAAATGCGGTGCCTGGTGGTTTGGGCCTTTGAGGTAACAATGGATAATTTTTCACCAACCAACACGTTCATCAGGGTGGATTTACCCACATTGGGGTTGCCAATTATGTTTACAAAGCCTGCTTTATGCGACATAAGCAATTTTTTTGCGAATAAGTTTGGTAGGCAAATAAACAAAATTTACCTTTGCAAACTCATTTGATGGGATAAAGTTCTTTAAAGAGATTATTTATAGAAAAATATATTGCGGGGTGGAGCAGTGGTAGCTCGTTGGGCTCATAACCCAAAGGTCGTTGGTTCGAATCCAGCCCCCGCTACACTAAAAGGTCTGATGGCAAAAGCTATCAGGCCTTTTTTCATTTATGGTAGTTTCTTGGGCTCATATCCGCCGGCTGGCGAATGAAAATTCAACAGTTTCTACCTCAGAAAACCTTCGGGAAGGGATTATGCCAATGTAAAGTGCTTTTTTTTCGATTGCTCCGGATTCAAGCCGCCTTAACATTGGCAAAACTTTATAAATGCTTGTTTGTTGTATGAGGCGAGGTACAAAAAGATTAAGTAATTACGTTTAGATAATTGGATTTAGGAAATACTGTATATGGATAAGTTTTCTTTTGTAAATAATGCTGATGTTCAATTTATTGAAGAACTTTATCAACGATATAAAGCCAACCCCGAGGATGTAGACGTTGGATGGCGAAAGTTTTTCGATGGTTTCGAATTTGCCCGCAAAAGCTATGACGGTATGCCGGAAGGCAAATTCGGCGGGCAGAAAGAATTTAATGTCATCGACCTGATCAACGATTACCGCAAACGGGGGCACCTTTTTACCCAAACAAACCCCGTGCGCACCCGGCGCAAATATTCCCCCAAGCTCGACATAGAAAATTTCGGCTTATCGCAGGATGACCTCGAAACGGAATTTGAGGCCGGTAGCGAAATCGGTATCGGAAAAGCCAAACTGAAGGATATTATCGGCCATCTCAAAACAACTTATTGCCAGTCGATAGGCGCTGAATATATGTATATCCGCGATGTTGAAATGCAGCGATGGCTCAAGGAGAAGATGGAGAGCAAGCGGAATACCCCGCAATTCAGCATGAAACAAAAGACTAACATTCTTCGCAAGTTGAGCGAAGCGGTTTATTTCGAGAATTTCCTTCAGAAAAAATACCCCGGACAAAAGCGGTTTTCACTCGAAGGCGCCGAATCGCTTATTCCGGCACTGGATTCGGTAATTGAAAAGGGCGCCGCGCTGGGCAACGAGGAATTCATTATCGGCATGCCCCACCGCGGGCGCCTCAATGTGTTGACCAACATCCTTGAAAAAGGATTGCGCAATATTTTCAGCGAATTTGAAAACAAGGAATACAGTGATGAAAAGTTGCTTGGCGACGTAAAATACCACCTGGGCTACAGTTCATCACGGTCCACTATTTCCGGTAAAGAGGTAAAGTTGTCGCTTTCGCCCAATCCATCGCATCTCGAGGCAGTGGATCCGGTTGTTGAAGGTATAACCCGTGCAAAACTTGATCAGATATACGGTGGCGATCAAAACAAGATGACACCCATCCTGATTCATGGCGATGCTTCCATTGCTGCCCAGGGTGTGGTTTACGAAGTGCTGCAAATGTCAGGGTTAGGCGGTTACACCACGGGCGGTACCATCCACCTGGTGGTTAATAACCAGCTCGGCTTTACCACTAATTATCTCGACGGACGTACCAGCACCTACTGCACCGATGTAGGTAAAACCATACAATCGCCCATTTTCCATGTGAATGGTGATGATGTTGAAGCGGTGGTCTACACCATTCTGCTGGCTATGGAATTCAGGCAAAAGTTTCATAAGGATGTGTTTATCGATCTGCTTTGCTATCGTAAATATGGCCATAACGAAGGGGATGAACCACGATTCACCCAGCCTTTGCTCTATAAAACCATTGCCAAGCATCCCAATCCAAGGGACATTTATGTGGACCGGCTGATCAATGAAGGTGCCACCACCAGGGAGGCTGCCGACCAGGTTAAAGATGAATTTACCAAAAAGCTCGAAGAAGGGCTTTCGGCTTCCAAGGAAGAAAAAACAGCCAAAATCACTTCTTTCCTCGAAGATACCTGGAAGGATATTAAGGTGGCCCGCCCTTCCGATTTCGACAGCTCACCCAACACCGGTGTGGATCAGAAAAAATTGAAGGAAATTGCCCATAAGATAACCGATGTCCCCAAGGATAAGAATATTTTCCGTAAGCTGGTCAAACTCATGAACCAGCGCAGGGATATGGTGGATAAGACCGATAAGCTGGATTGGGGCATGGCTGAGTTGCTGGCCTACGGTAGTTTGCTGGATGAAGGCATCCCGGTGCGGCTCAGCGGGCAGGACTCGCAACGGGGCACTTTCTCACACCGCCATTCGGTGCTTACCATCGAAGATTCGGAGGAAAAATATGTGCCCCTGAATAATATCAGCCCCAAGCAAGCAACTTTTGATATTTACAATTCACCGCTTTCGGAATACGGGGTGCTGGGATTCGAATACGGTTATTCACTGGCTTCTCCCTATGCGCTCACTATTTGGGAGGCCCAGTTTGGCGATTTCAATAACGGCGGACAAGTTATTATCGATCAATACATCAGCAGTGCCGAAGAAAAGTGGCGTGTGATGAATGACTTGGTAATGTTGTTGCCTCATGGCTATGAAGGACAAGGACCCGAGCACTCCAGCGGGCGCATGGAGCGTTTTTTGTCGTTGAGTGCTCATAACAACATGCAGATCACCAACCCGACTACACCGGCTAATTTCTTTCATTTGCTACGCCGGCAGCTCCATCGCGATTTCAGGAAGCCCTTGATCGTGTTTACGCCCAAAAGCCTGCTACGTCATTCGCGATGCGTGTCATCGCTCCATGATCTAAGCACCGGCGGATTTAAGGAAGTAATCGACGATGATCATGTTGACCCGAAAAAGGTAAACCGCTTGATTTTCTGCAGCGGAAAGGTTTATTATGACCTGCTTGAAGAACGTGAGAAGAACGAATTCAATAATACGGCCATTATACGGCTTGAGCAGCTATACCCCCTTCCGCGAAAGCAAATACGCGGCATTCTTGAAAAATACAACAACATAGATCAGTACCTGTGGGTACAGGAAGAGCCTGCCAACATGGGAGCATGGGCCTATATACAGCGCAACATGAAAAATGTTAGCTTGCTGCTGGTGGCTCGCCCCGAAAGTGGCAGCCCGGCAACCGGCTCACCCAAGCTGCACGAGGAACGACAACGCAAGATCATGGAAAAGGCCTTTGGTGAATGTCAATGCCACCGCAGGGATGAAAGCTGCCGTATGGTTTGCGCTCCCAAGGAATGGAGCATAGGTAGCAAACATTTGCAAGTACAGGAATCAAACAATAAAAAAGCTATACATTACAATGAAGGTTGATATTAAAGTTCCCAGTCCCGGTGAATCGATCACCGAGGTGCAACTTGCCCAATGGCTTGTAGAAAATGGAGTGCAAGTTGAAAAAGACGATGAAGTAGCCGAAATCGACTCCGATAAGGCCTCCCTCAGCATCAGCGCTGAAGAGGAAGGAAAAATCGAATTGCTGGTGGAGGAAGGCGATACCATTGAGGTTGGGGCAGTCGTAGCCCGGATCGATACGGAAGCTAAGGGAAAAAAGAAAGAACAAAAGGAAGAAAAGAAAGCAGAACCTTCAAAAGAAGAAAGAAAAGCTGAAAAAGCTCCGGTTCAGAAAGAGCAAAAGCCTGAAGCTGAGAAAGAACCACAAAAAGAACCGGCAGCAGGGGATCAAGCCCCGGCCCCAAAACAAGAAGAAACAGCCGAAGATACCGAAGAAGCCCCGGAAGAGTATATTCATGTTACTCCGTTAGCGCGCAAGTTGATGGAGGAAAAGGATATCGATGCTAAGGACATCGTTGAATTTTACCGCCATCTCCGCATCACCAAAAAAGATGTAGAAGAATATGAAGATAAAAAGGATCAGGTAAAACAAGCATCAACAGGTGGAACGCAGCAAAACATACCTAGCTGGGGTGGTAGCCGAGATACCGAGCGTAAACAGATGTCGACTCTTCGTGCCAAGCTTTCAAAACGGCTGGTGGCTGTGAAAAACGAAACGGCCATGCTCACCACTTTTAATGAGGTGAAGATGGACCCCATTATGAACCTGAAGAAAAAATATAATGAGGAATTCAAGCAGAAGTATGGCTATTCCATAGGCTTTATGTCGTTTTTTGCCAAAGCTATAACCGAGGCCCTTCGCGAATTCCCGCAGGTTAATTCAATGATTGACGGCAATGAGATCGTTTATCATAATTATGCTGATATTGGTATTGCCGTGGCCGGTCCCAAGGGATTGGTGGTACCCATAGTACGCAATGCCGAAACCAAGAGCATACCCGAGATTGAAGGCGAAATAAAAACATTGGCTAAAAAAGCCCGCGATAATAAGATCACCCTGGATGAAATGACAGGCGGCACTTTTACCATTACCAACGGTGGCGTTTTTGGTTCCATGCTTTCAACCCCTATCATCAACCCGCCACAAAGCGCCATCCTGGGCATGCACAACATACAGGACCGCCCTGTTGCCGAAGAGGGTAAAGTAGTTATCCGGAAAATGATGTACGTAGCCTTGTCGTACGATCACCGTACCATCGATGGTAAGGAATCCGTAAGCTTTTTGGTTAAAGTGAAGGAATTGCTTGAGAATCCGGTTAAGCTTCTCATTCCCGGTGGAGATCCGGATAAGACATTGCTGGGATTGTGATATTAAGTTGGCAATGAGCAATGTGGCAGTTGGTATAAGGCAGACTTCTTGAAGTTTCTTTCAAATTCTAATACCTACCCGTAATTCATATGCCTTTAAACCCATCCGTTTATTAAAAAGGATTTTATAATTTTACGGTTTCTTTAAACTCATTGATAATGCGAAAGAAAGTTGACTTCCTGGTGGTGGGATCCGGAGTAGCTGGGTTAAGCTTTGCCCTTAAGGTTGCCGATTATGGCAGTGTTTGCCTGGTTACTAAAACTCATCCTGAAGAAACCGCTACCCGCTATGCACAGGGCGGAATTGCCGCTGTGATGTACACCCCTGATACCTACGAAAAACATATTCACGATACCATGATCGCCGGTGATGAATTAAGTGATCCGGATATCGTCCGTATTACCATAACCGAATCGACTGAACGGGTTAAGGAATTAATTGATTGGGGAACAGAATTCGATAAAAAAGATTCGGGGCAGTATGACCTGGCTAAAGAAGGTGGCCACTCCGAATACCGGGTTTTGCATCATAAAGATAGCACCGGTGAGGAAATTGAGCGGAAGTTGCTTCGAAAAGTCCAGGAACATCCCAACATTGAGATTCTTGAAAATCATTTCACCATCGACATTATCACCCAACATCACTTGGGTGAGAAGGTAACCCGACGGCATGATGATATTACCTGTTACGGAGCCTATGTACTCAACCGTGACACACGTGAAATTTATACCATCCTTTCACGAAAAACCATGATTGCTACCGGTGGAGCAGGAAATGTATATGCAACCACAACCAACCCGGGTGTTTCAACAGGTGATGGTATTGCGATGGTCTACCGGGCTAAAGGCCAGGTTGAAAATATGGAATTCATCCAGTTCCATCCTACATCATTATACAATCCTGCCGAAAAGCCCTCATTTCTGATCACAGAAGCTTTGCGTGGATTTGGAGGTATTTTGAAAACTCGTAAGGGCAAGAAGTTCATGAATAAATACGATGAACGTGAATCGCTTGCCCCCCGCGATATAGTAGCTCGTGCTATTGACAACGAGCTTAAACTGAGCGGTGATGATTATGTTTGCCTGGATTGCACCCACCTGAATAAAAACAAATTGATCGAGCATTTCCCGACAATATATGCCAAATGCCTGAGTATCGGTATCGACATTACCAAGGAGATGATACCGGTGGTACCGGCAGCTCACTATGTTTGTGGAGGCATTAAAGTGGATAAGTATGCCCGGAGTTCCATTAAAAACCTGTATGCTTCGGGCGAATGCTCCCACACGGGATTGCACGGCGCCAATCGTCTGGCCAGCAACTCCTTGCTGGAATCATTAGTGTTTTCACATCGGGCCAGCCTGGATGCCACTACTGATTTTAAAGATATTTCTTTTGTGGATGCCATCCCCGAATGGAATGCCGAAGGAACAGTGTATAATGAGGAAATGATCCTGATTACCCAATCACTGAAGGAACTACAAGAGATCATGTCCAACTATGTAGGTATTGTAAGATCGAATCTTCGTCTGAAACGTGCATTCGACCGGCTGGAGATCATATACTGGGAAACCGAAGACCTTTATCAAAAATCCATACTCTCAGCACGCATATGCGAGCTCCGTAACCTGATAAATATCGCTTACCTGGTGATCAAAATGGCAAAGGAGCGTAAGGAAAGCCGTGGCCTGCATTATTCATTGGATTATCCCCGCGAAAACAATCATAAGTTACGTTAATTTTCGTTTCCAGATTTATTGTATAAACAACCTCTTTAGTGTTGGTGTTTTGTTATTGATAAGAAAGGAGGAGATATGGCATTGATTAAGCCGGTAAAAGGTTTAACCCCGGAATATGGAAAAAATTGCTGGTTTGCCGATAATGCAACCATAGTAGGCGATGTAAAAATGGGCGAGAATTGCAGCGTATGGTTCAATGCCGTTGTAAGAGGCGACGTTCACTACATCCGCATTGGTCATAATGTAAACATTCAGGATGGCGCCATAATTCATTGCACCTATCAAAAAGCACCTGTAAACATCGGGGATAATGTATCTATTGCCCATAATGCCATTGTTCACGGCTGCACCATCAAAGACAATGTACTAATAGGAATGGGATCTGTTTTAATGGATGATGTGGTTGTGGAAAGCAATTCGATCGTTGCTGCAGGAGCATTGGTCAGCAAAGGCACCCATGTTGAATCGGGAAGTGTGTATGCCGGAGTACCGGCCAAGAAGATCAAGGAAATCGATCCTAAATTACTCGAACGGGAAGTAAACCGTATATCGCAAAGCTACCTGATGTATGCAAGCTGGTACAAGGAGTAGGGTTTTAAGGTGGAAAAAATAAAAAAAAAAGCTCCTGGTGGGAGCTTTTCTATTCTTTTGAACAAAGCTTCAATTACACTTTAGCAATGGCTATTCTTCGCCTTCCAGTCCCAGCTTTTTCTTAACCAGGGGCATAATATCATCGCTGGGCTGAGCATACAGAAGCAAGCCTTCGGAACTATTGAAAATATAGCTATAACCGTTCTCTTTTGCTACTTCTTTAACGGCATTACGTGCTTTTTCAATAATTGGTGCGGTGAGTTCATTTTCTTTATCCATCAAATCCTCCTGGGCACCGCTTTGGAATTCCTGGATCCTGCGCTGTAGATCATTAATTTCCCGTTCCTTGGTTTGACGGACTACCTTGGAATAAGCATTCAGATTTTGTTCATAATCCTGCATCTTGGCTTGCAATTCTCCCTGCATGTCCTGAAACTGCTGCTGAATTTGCTGTTGATATTCATTGTATGCTGCCTGCACCGAATCTTGTCCGGGCATCATCTGGTACAACTTACCAAAGTTGATATGACCAAATTTTGCTTTACTCTGTGCATCTACGTTTACTGCTCCTGCTAAAAATGCAATTAATAATACCGCTTTAAATAAATTTTTCATTTTTAATTATTTGTTTTGTTAAGTTTCAAAATTGAATGGGCAAATTTATGTAATTAAATCGAAAACTGATAACGACTTACCAATCAATTTAATATTCGAAACCGTAATTTATTAATATGTATACCCCAGTTTATCAAGTACATCCTCACTTAAATCGTACCGTGGATCAGTGAAAAGGATGTTCGGATTCTGCGCTTTATCAAAAATGATGGCATAATTCCGGTCATTAGCTACCTCTTCGATGGCATTATAAACTTTTTCCTGTATTGGTTTAATCAGCTCCTGACGCTTTTTATAAAGGTCACCTTCCTTACCGAAACGTTTTTTTTGCAATTCCTTGGCTTCTTTCTCCTTTTCAACGATCTCATTTTCGCGCTTGCGTTTTATATCGTCGGGCAAGAGAGGTTTTTCAGCCTGGTATTCCTTATACATCTCATCCACTTTGGCAAATTTTTCTTCGATCTCCTTTTGCCATTCTACCGTCAACTGATCCAGCTTTGCCTTGGCGTCGCTGTATTCAGGAATATTTTCAAGAATATAATCGGTGTCGACGTACGCAAATTTCTGAGCCTGTGCCATAAATGACACAGCAAAGATCATCACCGTCGAAAGCACAAATCGCTTTAAAATGGATTTATGCATTTTTTGTTTCCGGGTTACCATAATTATTTCCTCCGAATTTAATTAGTGATATGATTGATTTTTCCTGAAAAACCAAAAAACTTGCCAAAGTAATCATATCGCTAAAACCATTTAATATGTTAATTTTCACTTTATTAATCAATTGATTGTCCGATAGAGAAGTGGAACTGACCACCATTCGCATCGGGTAAGCCGGGAACTTCATCAAATCCGTAACCCCAGTCGATTCCCAGCAGGCCGAACATGGGCAAATACACGCGCATACCAACACCGGCAGCCCGTTTCAGATCGAATGGATCGAAATCTTTGAACTGAAGCCAGGCATTACCGGCCTCCAGAAAACCAAGCAGATAAATAGTTGCACTTGGATTCAATGAAACCGGATATCTTACTTCAAGGGTGTTCTTGGTATAAATGGTACCCCCCAGGTTCTGATCTCTATAATACAGCGGCGTTAAGGACTCATTGGAATAACCCCGCATGGCCACTATCTCACGTCCATCCATATTGTTATATCCGGTTAATCCGTCGCCACCCAGGTAATAACGCTCAAAGGGGGTTATACCGATATCACGGTTATACAAACCCAGGAACGAAAACCTCGATTTTGCAGCAATTACCAAGTCTCCAACGATCTTCTTATAAAAAGTTGATTTAAATTTCCATTTATGATACTCAATTTGCTTAAATCTCTGGCTGGGTTCCATTGAAGCATAGTTCTTATCATTAAAAGCCGAATAGGGTGGCGTTAGCTCAAGACCAAGCGAAACTTCCGATCCTCTTCGCGGATAAATGGGCTGGTCGATGGAGTTACGGGCAAAAGTAATTCCATAACTCAGGTTATTGTATGTTCCCGTTCCCGAACCAAAGGAGAATATCTGTGAATAGTTGTCAAGCTCATACCGCTGATAAGATAACTTTTGAACCAGCGAGAAATAATCGTCGGGCCAGGTAAGTCGTTTCCCAAGCATCAATGAAACACCGTCAATCTTGAAAGAGCGCCGGTTAGGATCGCCAGCATCCAAACCGTTGCTAAATAACGAATGATAATATGATACACTGAACGAGTTGGGTTTTTTACCCCCAAGCCACGGTTCGGTAAACGACATATTATAGCTGTAATAGCCCTTACCGTAACTTTGTACCCTTACACTAAGCTTTTGTCCGTCACCTGTGGGGATAGGGCGCCAGGCTTCTTTATTGAATAGATTACGCACCGAAAAATTGTTGAATGACAATCCTAAGGTTCCAATAATCCGGCCATAACCCCATCCGCCTGATAATTCGATCTGGTCGGCTGATTTTTCCTCAACCTTATATTCAATATCCACAGTACCCTCCTGGGGATTTGGAATGGGAGTGGGTTCAATTTTTTCGGGATTGAAATACTGTAATTGTGAAAGCTCCCTAGTAGAGCGGATAATATCTGAACGGCTGAAAAGCTGCCCCGGCTTGGTTCTTAGCTCGCGTATCACCACATGATCATTGGTACGGGTGTTTCCTTTCACCGTAACCTTATCGATGGTGGCTTGCTTGCCCTCATGGATCACCATCTCAAGATCGATAGTGTCGTTTTCGACCCTTACTTCACGGGGATTAACCGAAAAGAACAGGTAACCGTTATCGAGATAAAGCGAACTAACATCCTGCCCTTGCGGGTTAAAATTCAGGTTGGTGTTGAGTCTTTCCTTATTGTAAACATCGCCTTTTTGAATCTTAAGCACCCTGGTCAATTCATCGGCTGTATATTTGGTATTCCCTATCCATTCAATGTTTCCGAAATAATAGCGGTCGCCTTCATTTACCTTTAGCTTGATGTTGATATTTCTATCCCCGCTCAGGTAAACCGAATCCTCCACTATTTTTGCATCACGAAAACCATGTTTATTATACTCATCGATCATCGCATTTTTATCTTCTTCATACTCCTCTTCAATAAATTTCCCGGATTTAAAAATGCGGATCTTGATATCTTCCCTAAAGGCATTTACCACGCTTTGGGCAACTCCCAGCAAGTCGAAATGCGAAAGGGCACGAGCCGAATTGATAAGCAGGGAGTCGATACTATTAAAGGGTTTAAAACGGCTTTTTTCAACCGTATTTTCAAAAGCCCCTTTAAGTTGTCGCTCCGACATTTTGTGATTGCCCTTGATTGTAATATCCCAAACTTTAACCTTTTGGTTTTTATCGATTTGATAATCGAGGGTTACCAACCGTTCGTCGGCAGTATCAACGGTTTGCTCTATTTCCACTTCGGTGTTCCAATAGCCCTTGTCGTAATAATAATCTTTGATGGTATTTTTGGAATTCACCAGCAGGTTTTTGGTCACCACATCTCCCCTCACAAGACTTAGCTTATCCCGCAAATCGTTTGCTTCACTTTTCTTAACACCTGTGAAAGAAAACTTCGAAAGGCGTGGACGCTCTTTTACATCGATATTGAGGAAAATAACATTCCCTCTCACTTTAGTGGCCCGTATTTTAATATCTTCAAAAAGGCCTTGTTCCCAAAGTTTTTTGATAGCTTTTTGAACCTTATCACCCGGAACATCGATCTTATCGCCAACCACTAAGCCGGAGATCATAATTAAAACATTAGGGTTCAGATTTTCGGCCCCGGTAACGGTTATACCGCCTATTTCATATTTTTGGGGATTACTATAGTCAATCTCTCCCAACTGATCTTTTACCGAAACCTGGGCAATGCCCTGGAAGGTAAAACCGATGAATAGTATTATTGCAATTATTCCTGATAAAGTCCTTGTGAATGTGGTATTGCTCGTCATAGTGTTTTCAGTCATTCGCCCTTTTCCTTATTTGCAACTTGTTCACTTATTTTTCCGAATCGTCTTTCGCGTCGCTGAAAATTCAGTATGGCTTCATAAAAATCGTTTTTTCTGAAATCGGGCCATAATTTAGGTGTAAAATATAGCTCTGCGTAGGCAATTTGCCAAAGGAGAAAGTTACTAATCCGGTATTCACCACTGGTTCTGATCAACAATTCGGGATCGGGATATGGAGCTGTTGCCAGATGTGAAGAGACGGTATCCTGAGAGATTTCTTCAGGTGCCAATTCATTGTTTTTAACCTTACGGGCTATTTGTTCAGTGGCATGGGTAAGATCCCAACGGGCACTGTAGCTCAATGCCAGGATCATATCCATTCGTTTATTGTCTTTGGTGTTGTTTATTGCCTGCTGAAGTTCCTCATAGCATTTTTTGTCGAGCTTATCCAGGTTTCCAATGGCTTTGAGCCTAATATCATTATCCTGAAGCGTTTTTGTTTCGCTGTTGATGGTTGCAACCAATAATTGCATCAGCGCTTCCACTTCATGTTGGGGCCGTTTCCAGTTTTCTGTTGAAAAGGCAAACAAGGTCAGGTAGTCAACACCTATTTCGGCAGCAGCTTCAGCCGTTTCCCGCACCGAGGTAACCCCTTGTTCATGGCCATATACACGCATCTTACCGCGCTGCTTGGCCCAACGGCCGTTACCATCCATAATAATGGCCACATGTTTGGGAAGTCTTTCTTTATTTATTTGTTCTTTCAAATCCATTCGCTTCGTTGCTGTATCTAATTCGGCCAAAACTAATGTTTATATTATTTCATTTGTTCCAGGTATTCACAAGCATCATCCTGACCGAGGTTCAGCTTATATGTTATAAACACCCCTGCAAACGAATACCAATCATCGGTTTGCGGATCACCCCTAAACATACCCCTGGTGTGTTCCTGTTTTGGGTCGGATAAGTATGGCCTGGCATCATTACCATTAAAGGTACCCAGATTTTCTTCCTCAATATAATAGGTTTGACTTACATCATCGATGTAATCGGTTAGTGTTTTACGCATACCCCATTCCATGCCCACACAGATTTTATCACTTAGGGAGTATTTTACCCCGATGCCAAACGGAAAGCTGATTTGTGTAAGGCTATAACTTTCCCTGCCAGGATATTCGCTTTCCTGGCCTTCGGTTCGTAATGGCTGAAGGTCATACATTTCACCGTTGTATTCAGCGCGCGGATTAAAGGTAAACACTCCTACGCCACCAAAAATATACGGTGAAAAATAAGAATTAAGCTGACTTCCTGTAAAATAATCGAGGAAATTCAATTCCATTTGAAGGGAAAAATCGTTTATAACCGATTCAAAGCTTAATCCCCGGTCTTCGTTAAATTTGATCACATTATCGTCGCTTTGTATTTTACCACGCAAGGCTGAAAATTTTATTGCCCAGCGGGTATCGAGGTTATAGCGGATAAGCAAACCACCCGCCGGCCGGGTCATGGCAAAAGGAATATTCGGATTGATATCGCCCATATAAAATGATCCGCCACCCATAACGCCTACTTCTGTTCGCTGGGAATAGCCTGTGGAGGCAAAAATTAAAACGATCAATAATGTCAACGCTGTTTTTTTCATTAGGGCTGCAAAAATATAATTTTTACTGAGCTGTTTAACTGTCACCATTTGCAAGTGGATCAATTTCTGATATCAAGGCCCCACATCAGCTTCTCACGGATGGTTCTGAAAAAGTTTTCACCTTCCATGAGTAACAGGTTAACACTAAAGATTTCCTTACGTACCCTCAAACGTGTTGAAGCATCTATCACCTCTGATCGTGAATCGAGCCCGGCGAGAAACTGCTGATGCCTGCCTTCAACCTTAATATCAATCACGCTTTTGTCAGGAATAACGATTGGCCGAACAGTTAAATTGTGCGTGGCAATTGGGGTTATAACAAAGTTCTCACTATCGGGAGTAATAATGGGCCCATTACAACTCAATGAGTAACCCGTTGATCCAGTGGGGGTTGATATGATCAAGCCATCAGCCCAGTAGGAGTTGATAAAGTTATCATCCACCCACACGTGAATAAGGATCATTGATGCGGTATCCTTTTTGTTAATGGTGAGCTCGTTGAGTGCATAATTCAAGTCTCCGAAAAACCCTTCGGCCGTCTCAAGTCGCAGTAATGACCGCTTTTCGAGGGAATATTTTCCTTTATCCAAATCATCGAGTGCTTTGTCGATGTTATGCTTTGAAACGCTGGAGATAAATCCTAATCGTCCAAGATTGATGCCCAGGATGGGGATGCCCGAATCGCGCACCAGCGTTACCGTATCGAGCAAGGTTCCATCACCACCTATGGATAGCAAAAAATCGACATTGCCCTCAAGCTCCTTGTAACCCGAAAATTGCTTTATGTTGCTACCTACATTAATATAGGATTTAATATTATCGAAAAATGGTTTATAAATATTGAGGGTTGTAGCGTAGTTATTCAGCTTGTCGAATAACCGCTGAAGATAAACAGCATCATCGCCCGAAAACTTCTTACCATATAGTGCAACCCTCATATTCTATTGCTTTTTGTTACCTGATATACAGCATTGGGATAATCACCCAAAAATGCAAAAATAACAGAATAGCTTTGCACTTCCCAAGGCTTTAACATTTATTAACGGGAAAACTTAATGGCATCAAAATAATACTGATAAATCTATAAGGGTGCAATGAAATGAAAATACAAACCGGCTTCTTTCTCTTGGTTTACCGAAAACTCAACCCGCATTACCTTGTCATAATAGGTAATAAAATCGAGACCAAGACCGGCTCCCACCAATAGATCATTGGGCAGGGCGTTTTGATGTTCATTGTGAAACTGATCATCATAAACATACCCCAAATCAGTGAATGCCGAGGCATAAATGGAAACTGGTATTTTGTTGAACTTATCGGTGGGAATAAAATCAAGTTTGAACACTTGTGTAGGAAGCACTTCATATTTGAGGTTCGATTTTAGCACCCCAAAATGCTGCCCATCAATTACATAGTATTCATATCCCCGAACAAAATCTTTTTCGTATCCTAGTCCCTGCTGCAAAAAATAAGGTTGAAACGAACCTGATGAGAGCTTTCCAATGGTGCCTGCCGCAAAATACCAGCGGTTTTTCAAATGCCAATATTTGCTGAACATAAAACGCAGGTACAACATATCGAGATCTTTATTGCTGAGAATTCCCAAACCACTTTTCCTCACTTCCCCTTCAAAATAGTAACCGGTAAGGGGGTAAGCTATATAATTTCGGTAATCGCTAACATACTTATAATGAAGGCTTAAAAACTCAATATTGGATTGATTTTTAAATGAAAACTGGTCATTTAAATCCAGCAGTGTATCACCGTAATAAAAGTCGGAATATTGGATTGCAAGCTTATGCGTGTTGTAAATGCCTCGCCGGTAGGTAAGATAGCCCATCCCATAGTATTCTTCATAAGGATATTCATTATCATCATTAAAATATACCCGTTTATCCCCCTGGGTTTTATAGGCCACCTCATGATTCCGGTTCATACCGGCAGCAATACCGGCTCCCAGGGTTTGCTTCTTATTAATATAAGGGATTTTATATTCGGCCTGAAATTTTTCATTGTACCCAAAGCGCAGCAGCATATTGATCTGCTCCCTTCGGCCCCGGAAATTGTTCCTTACCAGGTAAATACCATAATTAAGCCGGGTAAGATCCTTATTTTCCCACCAGGTATTAAGGTTACGATCGGCGATTTCGATGATAGGAAATGGCCATATATACCAGCGCTCGGTAACCGATATCTCGATGCCGATTTGTTTTGGGGTAAGAGGATTTATAGCCGTATCAATCTTCACAAAATTGAAAAGGCTGGTATTCATCAGGTTATTTTTGCTCTTCTCCATTAGCATATCCAACCGGCTAACGCCCATAGTGTCTCCTACTTTAAACAGTAGTTCCCGTTTGATGATATATGGCTTGGTTACTTCGTTGCCTTCTATGCTGATACTGCCAACAGAAATAAGGGTATCGGCGGAATATCCGGCGTTATTTTCATTCTGAAACCCGGGAACAGAAGCCATAAGGCGTAAAGTGATCAAAACTAAAAAAAAGAGTAGATATTTCTTCATCAACTTCATTATCTCCTTGTCATCCTGTTAAATATCCAGGTATTTCATCAACAGATCATAACGGTAACGAAGGTCTTCATAATAATGGTCGCTTTCCGTATATGATGCGGTTACAATATAATCGAAGCGATTAAAGGTTTGCAATAATGAATCGAGTTCCACTTTATTCACCTTAATGATTACTTCCATCTTTGTTGAATCCTGATGGGGTGTTACAAATAAGCTCAGCACCTTGGCGTCGTTGGCTTCGATGATGCGGGCGATCTCCGAAAGCATATAATTGTTAACGCTCAACTCGAGGATAATAACACCTCCCGGCGTTTGCACCGCTGAAAGGCCTGATATTTCATTAACGGTTGTTTCCAGGGTAACCACACCCATATATTTATCCGTGTCGGTTAAAACCGGCAAAACGGTAAGTTTATTCTCAGACAATACCCGTATCACATCGAAAATAAGCTGGTTTTCATCCACAAATGGACGCTTAAGTTCGTATATATGATTACCGAATGGTTCACGTTCGCCGGCACTTAAGGAGTCAATTTCGGTATCGGATATTACACCATAATAATGCCCCTCTTCCACTACCGGAAGATGTGAAACCCTGTATTCATCCATAAGTTTTAGTGCCGATTCCGGCGTATCGCTAGCCGTTAGCGGGACAATTTCATCCGAAAGAATCTCCTTGGCTATCATAGTTCCCTCCGATCAATTTAAGGTTTAATATAAAGCACCGTTTTTCGTAATTTTGCCTGATGTTTAGCTTGTGTAAAATTAATAACAATATTCAAAATTATATTGGCACTTTTATAGTTAAACAACGATTAAGAAAATCTTATGTTTTTAAACTATTAATAATAAATAGGCTATGACCCGATTAAGTGTAAATATCAATAAGATTGCCACCTTGCGCAATGCGCGCGGCGGAGACCTGCCCAATGTTAGTAAAGCGGCCATCAACTGCGAAAAATACGGAGCGCAGGGAATCACCGTTCATCCCCGCCCCGATGAGCGCCATATCCGCTACAGCGATGTTCGTGAATTAAAGTCTATTCTTACCACCGAGTTTAACATCGAAGGATATCCCTCTGACAGCTTTATGAAACTGGTTACTGAAATTAAACCCACACAGGTAACCCTGGTGCCCGATCCTCCGGATGCATTAACATCCAGCGCCGGCTGGGATACCATTCAAAACGAACATTTTCTTGCCGAGGTGATCGCTGAACTGCAATCCAACAATATTCGCACTTCCATATTCATTGAAACCGATCTGCCCCTTATCGAAAATGCAAAAAAAACCGGCACCAACCGGGTTGAACTATACACCGAAGCATATGCCCGGAATTATCCTGCCGATCGTGAGGCAGCTATCAGACCTTATCTCGAGGCAGCAAAAAGAGCTCGCGAGGTGGGCCTGGAACTAAATGCCGGTCATGACCTGAATCTCGACAACTTGAAGTATTTTGTTAAAACCATCCCCTGGATCGAGGAAGTCTCCATTGGCCATGCGCTTATTGCCGATGCCCTTTACTACGGGATAGAGAAGACAATTGGGCTATACCTGCAGGAGTTGAGGGTATAAGATGATTGGAGATTGCTGGAATCATTCCAATAAAGACGCCGGGTTACATCCAAACATTTTATATTTATCCTTTGTTTTTACGATGAACCAAATACAGATCGTTATGAAAAAAGCAGGGTTTATATTATTGATTGTGAGCTTTGTGGTTGCAAGCGGAAATTTATTCGCTCAGAAAAGCCCCAAAGCCAACAAGCATTGGGCTTCGCCCCAGGTATTCGAGGTGCCCGAATCGGTTTATTATGATAATGACCGTGATTTTATCTATGTATCCAACATCAAAGGTAAGCCTACCAATAAAGATGGAGAGGGCTTTATTTCAAAAGTTGCCCCGGATGGTCGCCCGGTAATTCTTAAATGGATTTCCGGACTGCATGCTCCGAAAGGAATGGGCAAAATAAATAATACACTTTATGTATCGGATGTGGATGCAGTGGTAAAGATCGACCTCGAAAAGGGAAAGATCAAGAACCGTTATAAAGCTGAGGATGCTAAATTCCTGAACGACATTGATATTGATAACAACGGAAACGTTTATATTTCCGATATGGTAACCGGTGTTATTTACCGCTTGCAAAACGGCAAGCTTGAAAAATGGCAATCGTCCGATAAGTATAAAAAACCGAATGGTTTGCAGGTGGAAAATGATTATTTGTTAGTGGGAACAGAAGAGGGCATCTTCCGGATCGATCTGGAAACGAAAGAAGAGATGCTCTATATTCCAAATAAAGGAGGAATTGACGGCTTGGAAGTTTTGGGCAATAACCGCTACCTGGTTTCCGATTGGAAAGGTCATGTTTACCTGCTGGAGAAGGGGGAAGATCGCATAACCCTTATCGATACAGCCAATGAAGATATCAATGCAGCCGATATCGATTATGTGAAAGATCAGGGCTTGATATTGGTACCCACATTTTTTAATAATCGCATAACCGCTTACTATTTAACTGAGGATTAACCAAGGCAGAATAAATGAAACTGTTTTATCGCAAACTGGGTGAAGGACAACCGGTTATTATTCTTCATGGGATATTTGGAATATCGGACAACTGGATAACCATTGGCCGGCGCCTGGCCGAAAAATTTGCTGTATATCTCGTTGATCAGCGCAACCACGGGCAATCGCCACACAGCCCTACTTTTAATTATCCGGCTATGGTGGATGATCTGTATGAATTCATTGAAGATCATGAACTGAAAGATCCGGTTATCATTGGGCATAGCATGGGCGGCAAGGTAGCCATGAACTTTGCCATGGATTATCCCGAATTGGTTAATAAATTGGTGGTGGTGGATATGAGCCCACGTGAATATAATCCGCGCCAAATCCATAGTCAGATGATCAGTGCAATGATGTCGGTGAATTTTGATGCCATTCGTACGCGTAAGGAAGTAGAGGACCAACTGGCACTTACCATTGAATATCCCGGCATCCGTATGTTTTTAATGAAGAACTTGCACCGGGTGGATAAAAATCGTTTTGAATGGCGGATTAACCTGGAGGCTATCAACAATAACCTGAATGAGATTTTTAAAGGCGTAGATCAAAGCAAAACTTTCGAAGGCCCTACCCTGTTTGTGAGAGGAGGAAAGTCCGATTACGTTCAGGATAAGGATTTCGAGCTGATCAAAAAGTTATTCCCCAATTCCGAAATCGAAACCCTTGAAGAAGCCAGCCATTGGCTCCACGCCGATGCACCCGAAAAGCTTTGTGCTGTTTTTAGTGAGTATCTGGAGAAAGAGTGTGTTTACAGGAGGAAAGGATAGGCTGATAATTTCTTAACAAGCTATGGCCATTAAATAATCAAGCAACGTAGAGCGCCTATAGCATAGAGCACAGAGGAACTTGGAGAAAAAATTAACCACGAATGCCTAAAGATTCCTCTTTATTCATTCGTGGCTAAAGCTTATTGTTCTTTCCTGGTTTTGGCCTCCCGGTATTCGCGCAGGACCTTTTCGGCTTTTTCGAAATCAGTATCTTTTACCCTCAACTCAATGCCGTCAACCTGGTTAGTGGGCAAAGCATAGTTCAATCGCTCGTTCGACAGGTACGATTCTATTCCTGCCTGTTCCAGTATATCCTGTGCCATATATGCCATGTGAGCAAATGTAAAACTTGCTATCGTTACCAATTTAACATCTTTTTCAGCCATAATTCTTGTTTTTGCTTGTTTTCATGCATTAGAACGAATTACCGGGTGGTATTGTTTATTCAACCGGTTTAAGAACTAAGGCTAATACCGTAGAACCTTCAAACTTGTAATGGCTGCATCCAGTCTTATATAGATCTTTTGTGGGGCATCATCAAAGCCATCCGAACGATAATGCTGGCTATCGACTTTATCGAGTCCTTCCAATGATTTGCTGGTCAGAAAAGAGGAGGTTCTTAATTCACAACCGGCATCTTCGGGAATCCTGATCTTAACCGATGAGGCCCCGGCATCCACCTCCACATTGATCTCTTCCGATAGTTTTCCAAGCCTTAAATCAATGGATGATGCACCACCGTCAATATCGATGCCGTTTAATTTATACTCACTTAAATCCATCTTCATGCTGGCAGCGCCAATATCCAGGTCGAAATCCCAAACCGGTTTTTCATGCAGCCTGATGTCAACCTCATTGCCACTATGACTTCTGAACACCGATTCTCTCAGTTTGATACGCACCTTCTTGCCATTTGGACGATCATCTACTGTAAGGGAATAATCAAGGTTACCATCGCGACGGAAATCCACCAGCTTCTCGGTTTGACCACCTACATAAAAGTCCCCGGCAGCGGCTTCGAGTTTAAGAGTGGCATTATCAATACCATCTTCGAAAGGTACGGTAAGCTCTTGCTCCCTCCATTCTTTCCTATCCCGGTCATTATCGTGCTGGCGCCAGTTATGGAAACGGTCGTAGCGGTCGTAATTGTAGCCGGGGGCAAAATCAACCGTGGCAAGGCCTATTGCTAAAGCCGCTACCGTCAGCAATAACTTAACCCCCGATTTGACCGGTAAAAGCCCGATGCCCCAAAATACTAAAAGCAATGGCCATAATTCCAGTATCTCCCACCAACTGAAAAAAAATACACCAAAATTTTTCAAGGCAAACAGGATTCCGATCAGGATGAGGATGACTCCCCAGAAAATTTTTCCGTAGTTCATATACAATCCGTTTTTTGGTTAATTACTGCGACTTTTGCCCTGAATAATTATTCACGATAATGGCAATACCAATAACCACTAATATTATGGGCCATAGATCGCCAAATGAAACGGCATATACGAATTCATCGACCAGGAACATGCCTCCAATGGCAATAAGGATGATTCCGCCTACCAGACTCCCCGAGTTTTTACGTTTGGGGTGATGTTGTCCGTGGCCGTAAGGACTTCCACCGGGCTGCCCGGCAGTGTTTTGATTTTCGGTATTTTGCTTTTCGTTTTCCATAGTGTTGTATGTATTTGTTGATGCATTATAAATGTTCGGATACTCTTCGGGAAGCACGATCCACAATACAATGTAGATGATCACACCGCCCCCGCCAAAAATGGCCAGCAACACAAAAATAATCCTGATAATAACCGGATCGATATTCAGGTAATCGCCAATTCCGGCACAAACCCCGCCGATCACGCGGTCAACTACGCTTCGATATAATCTCTTTTCGTCCATAGCACAAATTTTAGGTTGTTTTTCATCTGTTTTGACGACAATTTTATTATGAGGTTACAGGATAAAGATAATGATTTTGTGCTTAATCATGGATTTGGATAATTTTATCACGTTTTGAAACGCGAATAAGGGAATTTGAGGAAACAAACATCACCTCTTCGGGAAAAAATTTGTGATCAAATGCATAAGTTAAATCAGCTTCTGCTTCTTTATATTTATTGTTATTTTCTCTATTAACTCACTAACATAACCTAAAGTCCTATAACCTTTTTTATTGGTAATTGAGACATACTTTATATTCTACCCCTGTGTTGCAATTTTCCGGGTGGTTCTATTTGAAATATAAATGCTTACTTCATATAACCCGAAAAGCGGTATCCCGACCAATACCTGGCTGAAAATATCAGGAGGCGTGATAATGGCCGAAAGTGCCAGGATGATGATGAACATGTATTTGCGCTTTCGTTTTAAGAAATCGGGGGTGACAATGCCAATGCGGGTGAAGAAGTAAATAAGCACCGGCAGCTCAAACACAATTCCTACGGCAAAAATGACTGAAAGGACAGTGTTAATGTATGATTTAAGCGAAATCTGATTGGCAACAGCATCACTCACCTGGTAGGTTCCCAAAAAGTTTACCGTAAGCGGCACGATCAAAAAATAGCTAAAGAGCACGCCTATAAAAAAAAGTAATGAAGTGATCAGCACGGCACCCCTGGAATTTTTGCGCTCATTGGGATACAAAGCCGGCATGATAAACCGCCACATCTCCCAGATAATATAGGGTATTCCGAGGATCACTCCAGCCGCAACCGAAATATACAAATGGGTGAGAAACTGCCCCGAAAGGTTGATGTTGATGATGTCAAGGGAAAGGTTATCAATACACAAGGCATCCACTGCAAGCCAATCGGCCAGTTTGCAAAGCATGCGATTGGTGAGGAATTCCGAATCCTTGGGAGCCAGTATCAATTGATCGAACACCAGGTGGCGGTTGAGGAATGCCACAATGGCCAGGATGAGGATAGCAATGACCGATCGCACTAAATGTCCACGCAGTTCATCCAAGTGATCCCAAAAGGTCATTTCACCCCTGAAGCCTTTGTTATCATTATGTTCCTTTTCTTCCACCATCTTGAAGCGGTAAAATTAGCAAATCTTACGTACACGGAAATTTGTTGTCGGACTAAATAAACCGGTCATCATTTATCATTATAGAAAAAGCAGGAATCGCCATAGCTCAGGAACCGGAAATCATTATCCAGTGCATATTGATATGCTTTTTTCCAGTCATCGCCCAGGTAGGCAGCTATCAGCAAAAGCAAGGTGCTTTTGGGCAAATGAAAGTTGGTGATCATTCCATCCACCAGCTTGAACTCATAACCGGGTACGATCATTAAGCGGGTTTCACCGGTAAGGATTTCCGTTTTTTTCTTGTCCATGAAATTTCCAACCATTTCAAGGGCTTCTTTTACCGGAGGCTTTCTATCCCACTCGCGATAGGGGCCCCACTGATCGACAAACAGCTCATCGCCGGCATATCCGTTGGCCAGGCGAACCCCGAACCAATAAATGCTTTCGAGGGTACGTATGGAAGTGGTTCCCACCGGAATGATCTGCTTATCGAGGTAAGTGATCAATCGATCCGGCAACTCGCGATGCAAGACGATTTGCTCATGGTGCATTTCATGTCCTTCGATGGTTGAAGCGCTAACCGGTTTGAACGTACCGGCGCTCACATGCAGGGTCACATAATCGATGGGAATTTTGCTTTGACGGAGTGATTCAAAAACCCTTGGCGTAAAATGCAAGCCGGCCGTGGGCGCTGCAACCGAACCTTTGTTGCGGGCATAAACGGTTTGGTACCGGTCCCGGTCCGATTGCTCGGCATTACGCTTCAGATAAAGTGGCAAGGGGATCTCACCCATAGCCTCCATGACTTCCGAAAAACTCAACTCCTCGGGCTGCCACGAAAGCTTTACAACAGATTCATTGCCCAGGTTCTCCATTCGTTCAGCACGCACTTCTATTAAAGCTCCATTGCTTTCCACTTGCCGGACTAAGACTCCTGATTTCCATTTCTTCGAATTCCCGACAATGCATTTCCATGAAACCGATCCTCTTTGAGTAAATGCCAATTGGTAATCCCCATGATGCGCAGCCGGTTCCAGGCAAAAAAGTTCGATACGCGCGCCGGTTTCTTTATGGAAAAACAAACGTGCCCTGATCACTTTTGTGTCATTAAACAGGAGCACAGCATCCGGTGGCAGGTAGCCGGAAAGCCTGTAAAACAAGTCGTTTGTAAGCTCCTCGTTCCGGTAAACCAACAGCTTCGATTCATCCCTGGTCTTCTCGGGATAACGCGCTATGCGATCTTCGGGAAGATGATAGTTGTATGCTTCAATGGAAATGTCAGGAATGTTCACCTTCATCCAAAAAACGTTTTTCGAATTAGTTCCGGGTAAAAACGGTGAGAAGGCCATAATATTTTCAATTCTGTCACCGCAACTGCAATAATCAATTCATGAACAATGTTTTGTATATTAGATAAAAATTTTAAACATGAAAGCGATTGAATTCAAATCACAAATCAGAAA
>JAIPAP010000039.1 GCA_021740045.1 Bacteroidales bacterium | reverse complement strand
CTATTGAATACTTTTTTATTGATCTGCATGGGAGCCAATATGCAGGCAAGATCTCAACATGAACTAAGCGGGAGTTTCGACCTGGTGATATATGGTCAACATCTGGGTGAACACCTGGCTGTTTCCGTAAAGGCCAATCCCAAAGCAGGTTCTGAATGGCAACAGCTCGGGGAAAAGGAAAATATCTTCATTGGCAAAGATGGAGAATTAATGATCATTCAGGGGCTAAGCCTAAGCCGGTATTTCGGGCAGGATATTCGTGAAAACTACATCGCTATAAAACTTATCCCGGATGCCCAAGATAAAACCACCGGATTAGCTGCTTTATATGCTGTAAGTCCTCTTGCAGAGCTTGACATGCAAACGGGAAATCAATTAAAGATGTTAATTGAAAACCACCCGGTTAAAATGAAGGATGGGTCCCTGGCTAGTTATGTACGCCCAAGGCCTTATCAGTTAAAAAACGGTAAGGCTTTTATCGGACATATCGAAGCCCCGGTGCGGCATTACAAGCCGGGAGTAAGGGAAGTGCAATGGCTGGAGGTGTTGTTTGGAGATTAGTGAACATGATCATATAAGAGAGGGCGAATATATGGAAGGATTGCGAGGTATGGTTGCTTTGTTTAACCCTTAATTCGTTTTAGTAGTTTTTATTAAAAGTTAGCTCTTAAAGTTTATTCTGTGGCGAAATTGTGAAAAGCTCTATTCAAGTGGAATTCATAAAAATGTTTAAAAAAAAAATCAAAAAAACATTGCATTTATTAATCTTTTACTATATTTTTAACCACACTAATTTGTCGCAAAATATAAAAATATACATAATAATAACATAACATATAAGTATTCATATATTTAATTTTAATTTTAAATGAATGTACATTATCGATTTTATAAATAATTGTTCAAAAACAACTATATTAGGTTATATTAAATACTTGTAAAGGGGATAATTTGATATAACCCCCCCCCTTAAATGAAAAATGACAAACATCTGCTAGATACTCATACATTAATCATGAAAGAAAGGAGGTTGGCCTGCAAAAATACATTTTTTTAGATTAAGCACTAAGATTTGCAACCTTTTCTTATTCAAATTATGCATTGGTTGATTATGTTTTTCCTATGACTGAAATGCAACCATCTTATTATCAATTTATTTCGTTAATTTAAAATTTTAGAACAATGAAAAGGAAAATTTTGTACGTTTTGGCTTTTTGTGTCGTATCAAGCATATCGGCTCAAAATGAATTAATTGGACCATACTCAATTTATGAGGAAAATAATGAGCATTATTTATTATTAGGAAATGATACTCTTTTATTAGATGATGCAAGTATAACAGTTAAATTTCAGGATACACTCTCAGAAAATGACAAATATAGTTTTCAACAGCTCTATAACCTTAACTATGTAAGGGAAACAATTGGGAATTATATTAATTACGAATTATCGGTTGGCAGTGGTTATGAAGGAGTTTGTGATTCAATTTATAATGATAATCGAATTAGTGAGTTTATTTTTGATTATGTTATAAATTTTCACATTTTTACACCAAATGACGATGATTTATCTGAGCAGTGGTATCTAGAAACTATTGATGCCTATGATGCATGGGATATAACCGTTGGATCTGAAAACATTATAGTCGCTGTGCTTGATGAAGGATTATTTTTGGATCATGATGATGTTGGTGATGATGAGGAGATTTTGGAAAATGTATATCATCATTCAGGAGAGGATGAATGGGATCACTGGGATTCTCCTTCCACAGGAAATGATATTGATGATGATGGTAATGGGAAAATTGATGACTGGAAGGGATGGAATTTTTATAACTGGATTACCAATCATAATATTATCGAAGATAATAACGTCATACCTGAGGTAGATCTTGGAGATCATGGTACTGCTGTAAGTGGTATTATCGCTGCGAAAACTAATAATAATGAAGATATTGCAGGTATTGCAGGTGGTAATTTTGCTCAAGACAATGGCGGCGTAAAAATATTACCAATAAAAATCTCTGACTGGAAAGAAAATCCCTTAGGTACTTGGGTTCGTGTAAGCAGCTCAGACGTGATTCCATCAGCTATTCAATATGCCATTGAAATGAATGCAAATATAATTAATATGTCATGGGGTATATTTGATCTACCTCCAGGTATGAGTGAGAACATAAATACGGCTATTGAGGAAGCTCATGACAATAATATACTCTTTGTTTCAGCAGCAGGTAATACAGGTGGTTCGATTACGTATCCTGCTCTTCATGATGATGTTATTGCCGTGGGAGCTACAACTACTGATGATGAACTTTGGGAATATTCAGCTTATGGACAAGAAATTGAACTAACTGCTCCTGGAGTTAACATTATTAGTTTAGATAATCTTAGCACCGAGTATTATGATGGAACATCTCTTTCATCTCCCATGGTGGCAGCTACAGCTGCTTTGGCTCTTTCTGTAAATCACAACCTTACAAATATTGAGTTAAGAGATATATTAAAAAATACCGCAGAAAAAGTAGGAGATCATGCCTATGATGAAAATGGATGGAATCAGTACTTTGGGTTTGGTAGAATTAACGCATATCAAACAATATGCGAGTCGCTTCAATCATTACCTCAGATTATTGTTGAAACAGATAAGTTGTGGAATGATCCCAAGTATTCACTAAATGATATAATTATAGAAGCAGGGGCTACCCTTACGATATCATCCACTGTATACATGGGATCAAATGCAAAAATAATTGTTAAACCAACCGGTAAATTAATAGTAGATGAAGGGACACTTACGAATATCAAGGGCTGCGGTCATGAAAATAATATGTGGCTAGGGGTCGAGGTTTGGGGTAACAGTTCCGAACACCAATACACATTAAATGGTTATAATGCTCAGGGGCAAGTTATTTTAAAAAATAATGCTATTATAGAAAATGCTGTGTCTGCAATTGAGCTGTGGAGACCTGGACATTATGAGACAACCGGGGGTGTTGTATATGCAGATAATGCTATATTTCGAAATAATGCAAAATCTGTACATGCTTTATATTATACGAATTTTAATCCTTTTGATCCACAAGAGGAGAGAGATAACCTTAGTTCGTTTGAAAATTGTATCTTTGAAATAACAAGTGATTATCTGGCGACTGAAACATTCTATAAACATGTGGACTTAACTTATGTTGATGGGATAGATTTCAAGGCTAGTGATTTTTCAGTAATAAACACAAATGGAGTTTCCCAATGGAATAATGGTATTGCTTCATACAATGCAGGATTTAATGTTCTTGCTATTTGTACTACCACAACAAAACCATGTTCAGATTATGACGGTTGTACCTTCAATGGATTTAATAATGCTATATATGCCAGCGGACCTAGCAACCATACTTTCTATGTTAGCAGGGCTATTTTCGATAATAATGCATACGGTATTAAAGTAGAAGGCTTGAATAATTATACTGTATTATTTTCTGAATTTTACATAGGTTATAATTCAGCAGACGAACAAGAATGTGGAAGCTTAGGATTAAGCCCTTCCGGATATGGTATCAGTTCATCCAATTCTACAGGCTTTGCCATTGAAGAAAACTATTTTACAAAAGTCACAGGTGCACCTACCGGGAATTATACGGGAATTAGAATTGAAGAAACAGAGGCTGCTGATGAAATCTATAAAAATGAATTTGTAAATCTGAACTACGGTAATTATGCTGTCGGGAAAAATTGGGAAGGTGCATCTATTTATCGAGGTTTAGCTTATTACTGTAATAATAACTTAAATAACAATTTAGATTTTTACATTCCTTATGATGAATTTTCTGGAATTCAATCTAATCAAGGGAGCGTTAATAATCCAACTGGAAACAAATTCCAATCCACAGGGCATTTTTATAATGGTGGTGTCCATTGGATTAACTATTATTATTGTTCTAATTGTGATAATGAATATCCTGATCTTGTTTATCATATTACTCCTTTATCAACTACCGCTGAAAATGAATGTATATCCCACTATGGAGGTACAAGCGGTGAAATTCGTACTGTTTTAAGTGAAGATGAAAAGCTAGTAGTGGAAGAGGATTATGCGCAAGCTTATTCTAATTATAATAATACTATGTCCCTATTTGACGATTTGAAAGATGGAGGCAACACAGAAACAATGGTTTTTAATATTGAAACAGCTTGGCCTGATGAAACTTGGGAATTGAGATCCGAATTGCTGGGAAGTTCACCGCATCTTTCACAGGAAGCATTAATGACAGCCGCCGATAAAACGGATGTGCTTCCCGAAAGTGTAATTTTTGAAATATTATCTGCTAATCCCGATGAGCTAAAGAAAGAGGAATTAATATATTATCTTGAGGAAAAGGAGGACCCTTTACCCGATTATATGATTAATATTCTTAGAGAAATGGCAGCCGGAACTACATACAAAACCGCATTATTGGCTCAAATGGCAGAATATAACAGGATTAAAATAAGGGCAGCACATGATATGATAAGAAGTATTCTTAACGATACGGTTTCAAATTATAGTGAATTTAGAAGTTGGCTTGACAACATTGGTGGTCTTAAAGCTGATATGCAAATAATTGAAACTTTCCTGGCTGAGAACAATTACTCTGATGCAATAGCCTTAGCGGAAATGCTTCCAGTTAATTACAATTTAGAAGGTGCGGAATTAATTGAACACAACACGTATTTGGAAATGCTTAATTTTAGGATTTCTCTGGAGCAGCAAAATATGAGTATTTTAGAATTAGATAGTGCTGATATTAATTTGCTTGAGGTTTGGGCGGTAAATAATAAAGGAATGGCCGGTAGCTGGGCTAAAGGTATTCTTGAATCCTTTTATGATCACCATTTTTGCGAGTGTTTAAATGTAGATACCAGCCAAGGCTTTAAATATTCAAATAATTATTCTAATAGAATTGGGAAATCTATCGGTTTTAATATTCAGGTTGCACCCAATCCGGCTAAGTTGTGGACCGAATTCATTTATACACTGCCCGTAAACGCTTCAAAAGGAATGGTTAAGATAAGCGACGCAACTGGTAAAATAGTTTATACATTTAGATTAACTGGTAAGAAAGGAAAACATATTTGGGATACAAGTAAAATAAAAAATGGCTTATATTTTTATACTGTCAATGTAAATGGAGAAATAAAATCTGGTAGATTAGTAATTGCTAATTAACTCAAATAGGGTCCCGGGAAATTTTCCCGGGCCCCATAACAGTTTAAGATCAATATGAAAAAACAGGCTTTTATAATTGTAATTTTATTTATAACCTCATCTTCATTATTTTCCCAGGGTTATGAAATAGAATGGCAACATTGTTACGGGGGAAGTGAATATGACAAAGCATTTGATATGATCGAAACAAAGGCTGGTTATTTTATTGTAGGTTACACCAAGTCGGAAGATGGAGATATTTCCTTTAATAATGGCGATATGGATGTTTGGTTAATTGCCACTGATAACCAGGGGAATATGCTATTCGAAAGAACTTATGGGGGAAGCAAAAGCGATGCGGGACATCGAATTATTGAAGCACCAGGTGATTACTATTACATTATTGCGGGAGCTACATCTTCGGATGGAGATATATCTTATGATCCATATGCATACAATGATTATTGGATTATAAAGATCAATAGTCTTGGTGAGATCGTATGGGAACGCATATTAGGAGGTGAGGGATTTGACCAGGTATATACGGGCACGGCAACTGCCGATGGTGGGGTTATTGCCTATGGATGGATAGGTGCGGGAGGAGGCGATATATCGGAGTATTATGGGACTTTTGATATCTGGATGGTTAAATTAAACACTGATGGGGCGATTGAATGGGATTATACTATAGGTACCGAGAATTTGGATTACGGGCAAGCCATTATACAAACCTCCGATGGAGGTTATCTTGCAGGGGGGGCATGTATAATTGGAGATGGTGGTAATATTGGTTGTGAACCCTTTAATGAATGGGCAGAAGCTGTGGTTATAAAACTGGATTCAAACCGAAATATCGAATGGCAGCAGTGTTATGGTGGAAGTGACCACGATGGAGTAATAGGTTTTCACGAACTTGATAATGGTTATATTGTTTTAGCTTATGGTTGTTCTGATGATGGAGATCTTACGGATTCGGGATGGCATGGTGAATGTGATATATGGGTATTGAGAACTGATATAAATGGTAATATTATTTGGCAAAAATGCTATGGGGGTACAAATGTGGAGTTCGCAATGGCTATTTTTCAGGATATAGATGACAACTTTAAATTATTTGGTATAACCAAATCAAAGGATGGTGACGTAATAGGGAATCATTCAACTAGTGAACATGATAATGATATATGGATATTGAAAATTGATCCTGATAATGGTGATTTACTTTCACAACAATGCATTGGAGGTAAAAGGAATGAAACATTGCAGAGTGGAATAATAAAAAAGAGTGATTTTAATTATGTAATTGCCGGTACTACCGATCAGGGGCCTTCCTTTGATGTTCAATGCACTCCTCATTCCTTTATTGTACCTGATGTTTGGGTATTCGAAATTAAAGATACAATAACCAACCGGGTTACTGAATTTAGTAGTAATAGGAAAGTAAATATATATCCGAATCCTGCACATGAATATGTTATATGTGAGTTGGATCCGGCAATATCTCCACAAACCATGGTGTGCCATGGTGAAATAAGTATCTTTAGCACAATGGGTGTAAAAATGGCCACAAAAATCATTGAAACCCCCAAAACCATATGGGATATTCGATTTTTGCCCCCGGGCGCTTATTCATACCGGTTACAGCTTTCTTCTATGATATTTAAAGGACAATTAATTATTCAATAAAAATAACCAACCATGAAAAAAGTCACTGTTTTTACCGTTATTACCTTGCTTATAACCCTAAGCATGCAAGCGCAAAAAGCAGATTTTATTACATTACTGGAAGAGCCTATGTACCAATCGGTTGATTTGATCCCTTCCAATAACGGTAATTATATTATTGCCGGCAAAGCTTATGAAGGTTACCATTTCTTCATAACCGAAATTACCGGATCAGGAGATATACTCTGGCATACCTACTATGAGGGCGAGATGCTTTGGTATGGAAATGTTTTGCAAAAGACAAACGGGAATTTGCTGATACCTTATGGCAACTTTCGAGCACAGCTCCTGGAAACGGGACCCGGTGGTGATTCACTCGATTGTATCTCCATACAGGAGTTAAATAGTGCTTATTTTGGGAAAGTAATGGAAATACCTGGTCCTGAATATTTAGCAACAGAAGAGGTTTATAATAATGATTATTTCCCCTCAGTGGATTGCACTTATTTCGTAAGATTTGATGAAGAAAATAATATCATTGAGAAACAGTTGGCGGCTGATCACTATGTAACGGATATGATCATGGGTACCTCCGTAAGTTTTTTTACAATTGAGCAAACTACAATGGGCACCTCAAGTATCGTTAAACGCAATATGGATTTAGCCGTTCTGTCTGATACTTTCTTCCCGGAATATCAACCGTATTTATCTCGCTTAGGAAAAATTGACGATAATGAATATGCTGCCCTGGGTATGAGCTTAGCGGCCGATGCGGCTATGCTGTGCCGGTTTGACAGCAGTGGTGCGGTCATGTACATCAACACCCATAACTATGATTTTTACATGGATATGGCTATCGATGAAACCGGAGAAACTCTTTACCTTTTAGGGAATCGCAGTGATAGCTGTTTTATCAGAAGTATGGATCGTGGAGGTAATATTATTTCGGATGTACTGGTGGATGACTCCTTGGAGGGCAATTCCATCCATTTTTCGGATGGGTATTTATATATTGCCGGGGAGTATGATGACGATGATGATCAAACGCCCTCGCATGCCGCCTTTATCAAAATGAATCAGGATTCTCTGATTGCTGTACCTGAAACTGCATCATTAACCCGGTTAAAAGTTTTCCCTAATCCCACAAGCGATTTTGTGGTGTTTGAACTGCCATTTAATACACAGCAGGTAAATTCCGGAACAGAATGCACCATACTTATCCATGATATACATGGAAGACCGGTGCGGGAATTGGAATTAAACGCCGGGAAAGCAACCTGGAATGCAAAAGATACTTCGCCCGATATATATATTTATACCCTTTCGATTGGTGGCCATAAGCATTCGGGAAAGCTATTGATTAAACGATAGTGTTTTTCCGGATAATAAAATCAAATCTGCCTAACAATAAAACCACAACTTTTTCATTCATCAAAACGGTGCTTGATGAAAAAGTTTTATATTTGCACCCGCAAACACGGACTAGTAGCTCAACTGGATAGAGCGTCTGACTACGGATCAGAAGGTTGGGGGTTCGACTCCTCCCTAGTTCACAGTTAGAACATGCAAAACCCTCATTATCAGATCAATATTTGATGATGGGGGTTTTTTAGTTGTGCCCTGGTTGCGGTCAATAGCCGAAAATAAAAGAAAGATACGTTTCAGGTTAAGTTAAGCATTTTGCTATCAGAGAATGAAATATTCAGACTCAGCCAATTGGGTGATTCTGCTTGGCTATACATTGTGTATAATTGTATAACCAAGCCGGTACTCGTAAGAATCCAAAACCTAGCCAGCAGCATGAGGTTTGAGGCAAAAGCAAAAGGTGTGCAATATTTTTTACCGGAAAAAGAATGGAAAAGTGTTGGATAAGTAAGGCTTGTTCACTAATTTTGTATGTTCATGCAGGCGTGAATCTAAATATTATGTGAACATGGAAGTGCAGGAAGTTTTGTATAGAGCATTGGAAAACATACCAAATGAAATTGGTACCCATATCGCATGGGATAAAAATGCGTTAGCTGATCGAGAAGGAAGAATACGGTTGACTTTGAAAAATCAGGAAATTGCTTTCAATATTGAATTAAAAAAGGAATTAAGGGAACATCAATTGCCCATATTGGAAGCAACAGCCCGAAAAAAACAACCCTTCATTTTGATTGCTCATTACCTGCGCCCAAAAATCAAAACCGAATTACGCAAAAGAAACATTGCCTACCTGGAAAAAAACGGCAACATCTACATAAATTACAAAAACGTGTTCATTTTGATTGATGCCAATAAGCCAATTGATTTAGCTAAGGAAACCGGTAATAGAGCCTTTACAAAAACCGGGCTTAAAGTGGTTTATCTTTATCTAACAGATGAGGATTGGTTAAATGAACCACAACGAAAAATTGCAAAAAATACCGGCACAGGTCTCGGAAACATAAGCAATGTGAATCATGGCCTGCAAAAAGAAAAGTTCTTGATAAAAGTAAACCGAACCCAAAAACAACTCAACAACAAACAAGGGTTGCTTGACGTATGGATGAAAGCCTACGCTATCACATTACAACCTGCCCTGAAAATAGGCCAATTCAGGTTTGTCGATAAAAACCATTTTATCCATTACCGTAAAATTAAACTTGATGAAAATACATGGTGGGGAGGTGAGCCCGCCGCAGATATATTAACTGACTACCTCCGGCCCGGTGAATTAACCTTGTACACTACAAATACGAGGACAGATTTAATGAAAAGATACAAACTAATACCTGATGCCCATGGCGACGTTTATGCTTTTCATGCCTTTTGGAACACGATGGAGCAGCAGGATAAAGATATTGTTCATCCTCTTTTGGTTTATGTAGACTTAATGAATACAGGAGATAACAGATGTTATGAAACCGCACAAATGATCTGGAAAAAACACCTTGCCAATGAGTTTTAAAGAATTAACACCCTGGTTTAAAGAAGTTTTTAACCTTGTGGATGAATCGTGCAGGGAATTGAATGCTCCGTTATACCTGATCGGAGCACAGGCCAGGCATTTTCATTTGGCTGAAAAAGGTATTAAACCTTTTCGTGGAACAATGGACATTGATTTTGCCCTGATGATTCCCGACATGAACAGGTATGATATGTTATTCGACTTACTTCTAAATAAAGGGTTTCGTAAAGCAGTTGAGCCTTACCGTATAATTCACCTTGAGACCAAGACTGTTGTTGATTTATTGCCTTTTGGCCAATTGGAGGAAGCCGGTACTGTGAAGTTTACAGACCGGAAAACAGAACTTTCGGTGGTTGGCCTGAAAGAGGTATTAAACAGACCTGCCGAGATGAAACTGGATAAAGAGACAACAGTGCAGGTTACGCCGCTTGAAGGGCTGATTATCCTGAAATTAGTATCGTTTGATGAAAAATCCGAACGGGCCAAAGACCTCGATGATATATATGATATTTTAATAAATTATTTTGAATTAAAAAGTGATTGCTTTTACGAAATTCTCCCGGATATTATGGATGAGTTCAGCGAGGAAAACTATCCTTTGGAAGCCGGAGCCTGGCAAGCAGGTTACGATATTGGTAATTTGTTGAGAGAGTATGAGGAACTCAAAAGCTATATCCTTCAGATTTTAAAAAAGGAAACAGAGGAAAATACTGGTGAAATAAGCCTGTATTACTACAACAAAGCCTATTTTGAAGATATTGAGACAATTCAAAATTTGTTTAACATTATGATTAAAGGAATAAACTACAGTATATGACCGAACCCAAAAAACTGATTAAGGTGTTTAATCTATTACAAATAATCTCAAATCCGGTAAATGATGTAAATGAATAGATCGCTGATGACACGGATTAAACGCCCGCCTGACCGACTTTTTTTGTGGGCTATTAAAAAACTTTGGGTTCAAATGATTTTGGATTCGCTATTTTGACTAAACCTTCCCCTGCGCTTTTAATCACAAACTGACCGTTTCCTGGAACATTTGCCAAACTTTCTCAAAGGTCAACGGCTGGTTGTAATCCTCCAACGGTTCATTGGCTTTATTGTCATTGTTGCTCATGATCAGGGGTTTTATTTATGCATCATCTACTACAAATATAATGCATTATCCTCATACTCAAAACCGTTTTATCACCCTATCAACAAATGCATGGTTCAACTCCAGGTTGATTTGAGTTTACGTGAAAAATTATCAACACCTTCCCCATTAGATTCCACACCTCATTTTTCACTGCTTATTTGATATTCACTGTTTTATCATATGAAATAAATCCGGCTTTGTGAAGTAATGGGTTGAATCAAAACTTATTATACCGGGAGTTTTGGACTTTTTCACCGGGCCTGTTTAAATAATCTTTTGGGTGGGTTAAAATGGCAAAGTATTGGGGCATCTCACAACACCAAAAACGATGATAAAACATTCATCAAAAAAATGTTGTCATTGATCGTAATGAGTGCAGAAAATACTTACCAGGGAATGGCCGAATTATGGCCAATACTTGTTTATGCAGGATTGGCATTATTGATTGCCGGGGGGATGGTTGTACTATCCTACTTTCTTGGAGAAAAGCATAAAGAAAAAGTTACCGAACAACCTTATGAAGCAGGCATTCCGGTTACCGGTTCGGCACGTTTACAATTTTCATCGCAGTTTTACCTCATTGCGATGTTTTTTGTCATTTTCGACTTGGATGCCGCTTTCCTGATCGGTTGGGCAATAGCCTTCAGAGAAGTTGGCTGGGCCGGTTATATCGGGGCGGCCATATTTACAGGGGTGCTGTTGGCCATCCTGATTTACGAATGGCGAATCGGGGCACTTAATTACGGTCCGGTGGGCAAGCAAATTCTTAAAGGAATGAAAAAGCATCAACAAAAAACCTAAGCATGGGAAAATCGAACATTAACGATTTTAAGAACGATTATTCAATCTCGAAAACCATACGCGATACAGTGCTCTTCAGCAAACTGGAAGACATGATCGCCTGGGGCCGTAAAAATTCGATGTGGCCATTGAATTTCGGCCTTTCCTGTTGCTATGTTGAAATGGCTACCAGTTTGACCAGCAAATACGATATATCCCGTTTCGGTGCTGAGGTGATCAGGGGAACACCCCGTGAAGCCGATGTGATGATCATTGCCGGAACGGTATTTATCAAGATCGCCCCGGTAATTAAACGCTTGTATCAACAGATGATGGAACCCCGCTGGGTGATCTCCATGGGCTCTTGTTCCAACTCAGGTGGTATGTACGACATATACAGCGTAGTGCAGGGTGTGGATAAATTCATGCCGGTTGATGTTTATGTGCAGGGCTGCCCTCCTCGCCCCGATGCCTTTATGGAAGGCCTGTTGATGCTCCGCGAAAAAGTGGGTAAGGAGAAACGCCCGCTGAGTTGGACCCTGAAGTCACAAGAGATCATCAAACCTGAAGACAAGTCCAGACGCGATGAAAAACGCGAAAATAGAGGGCAGATGGGCCGGATAAAACCGCCGGAAGAAATTTAAAGGACAATAGAAACACTACTGTATGAAAGACCAATCGCTTATAAACAAATTAAATATCCGCTTTGGGGAAGAGGTGCTGCATTGGCAGGATACAGCCGATGATATCCCAACTTTATGGGTTGCGAAGGACCAGGCTGCTGCCGTTTGCCAGGATCTTAAAAATGACTCCGAGTTGGCATTTAGTATGTTATATGATCTTACAGCGATTGATGAACGCCAACGCCAAAACAGGCAAGGCCAGCCCGATAGCGAATTCACCCTGGTATACCACCTGCTTTCATTTCAAAACAATGCTGATGTAAGAATTAAAGTGCCCCTGAATGACAGGGATGAAATTTCCACGGTACAGGATATTTGGCCGGCAGCCAATTGGTATGAGCGGGAGGTTTTCGATATGTTCGGGTTGCGGTTTTCCGGGCATCCCGATCTGCGGCGCATTCTGATGCCTTCCTCCTGGGCGGGCCATCCATTACGTAAGGAACATGCTGCCAGGGCCACAGAACTGGAACCCTTTTCACTACCCGACGATAAATGGGAAGAAGAAGAGGAACACTTACGTTATAACCCTGAACAATGGGGCATGAAACGCTCCAGTGAAGATAGCGAATTCATGTTTCTGAACCTTGGTCCGCAGCATCCGGGCACGCACGGATTACTTCGCCTGGTATTGCAACTGGAAGGTGAGAATATTCTGGATGTGGTACCTGATATTGGATTCCATCACCGGGGGGCCGAAAAAATGGGCGAACGCCAAACCTGGCACACCTACATTCCCTATACTGACCGCGTGGATTATCTTTCGGGTGTACTCAATAATTTACCCTATGTGATGGCCGTGGAGCAGCTTGCCGGCATCAAGGTCCCCGACCGCGCTAAGGTTATTCGCATCATGATGAGTGAGTTGTTCCGCATCATCAGTCACCTGGTGTATTATGGAACATTTGCCCAGGACGTTGGTGCGCTTTCACCGGTGTTCTACATGTTTACCGATCGTGAGAAGGCTTTTAAAATTGTAGAGGCTGTTTGCGGAGCCCGCATGCACCCCAACTGGTTCAGGATTGGTGGTGTGGCCCAGGACCTTCCGAAAGGTTGGGAAAGACTGGTGAAAGAATTTGTCGACTACCTGCCTAAGCGCCTCAGAACCTATGACAAGATGGTGATGAAGAATAAAATATTCAAAAACCGGACAGAAGGAATAGGTGTATACACAACGCAGGAAGCGATAGAGTGGGGCGTAACAGGGCCAGGCTTAAGAGCTACCGGCATGGAATGGGATTTCAGGAAAATGCGCCCTTATTCGGGCTATGAGCAATTCGATTTTGAAATACCCACCGGAACCAATGGCGATTGTTATGACCGGACTATGGTAAGGATCGAAGAAATGCGTCAAAGTCTTCGCATTATCGAGCAATGCATGAATAATATGCCGCCGGGTGATTATAAATCGGACCATCAATTGGCTACACCTCCAAAGAAAGACGGCACTATGAAGGATATTGAAACCCTTATTAATCACTTTTTGGGAGTTAGTTGGGGGCCTGTTATCCCCCCGGGTGAGTCGTTTGTGGGTGTTGAAGGCGCCAAAGGAAACAATGGCTATTACCTGGTTAGCGACGGCAATACCACATCGTATCGTACCCGCGTGAGAGCGCCTTCATTTCCTCATATCCAAATGGTACCCTATATCTCAAAGGGTTATACCATACCCGATTTGCTGGCCATACTGGGTAGTGTTGATTATGTTTTAGCCGATGTTGACCGATAAAATGTGACAAGATGCTGAGTGAACAGGAAAAGAAAGAAATAGCCGAAGAACTTGAACACCTGCCACGAAAAACTGCAGGTGGTCTGGAAGCCTTGCGGGTGGTGCAGAAATACCGCAGCTGGATTTCCGATGAAGCTGTGAGTGATATCAGCGAATATCTTGGTATGTCGGAAACACAGATCGACGGGCTGGCCAGCTTTTATAACCTGATCTACCGCAAGCCGGTTGGCAGGCATGTTATCCTGTTTTGCGACAGCATCAGTTGTTGGATAAAAAATGCGGATAATTTGCAAGAGCAACTGGGAAAGCATCTTGGTATTAAACCCGGGGAGACTACTTCCGACGACAGGTTTACCCTCATTCCGGTAGCCTGCCTTGGTGCCTGCGATAAAGCCCCGGTGATGATGATTGATGATGATCTTCACGTCAATCTTACGGAGGAAAAGATTAAAGAAATTTTGGAACAATATAAATAATTGATTAATAATGTTTTTTGAAGATCTTAAGGTAAACGGATAGCATGGAAAAACCCTTAACCGGACATATCAAGGATGATGGATCGCAGCTTGAACTAAAAGGCTATGAAAAGGAAGGCGGTTACCGGGCAGTTAAAAAGGTCATTGGAAAGATTGATCCCGAAAATGTTACCGCCACGGTAAAGGATTCAAATCTGAAAGGACGTGGTGGTGCAGGCTTCGGTACCGGTATGAAATGGGGTTTTGTTCCCATGGGAGAAGATGCCATCACACCAAAATACCTGGTGGCCAATGCCGATGAGATGGAACCCGGCACGTTCAAAGATCGCTTGCTCATGGAAGAGAATCCCCATTTATTGATCGAGGGGATGATCCTTTCGGCTTATGCCATTCAGGCTTCCATTGGCTTTATCTTCATCCGGGGTGCCTATGTGAAATCAGTTGACAGGCTGGAAAAAGCCATACATGAGGCGCGAGAAAAGGGTTATCTTGGAAAAAACATTTTAAAAAGCGGTTTTGATCTTGATCTCTACATCCACATCAGTGTGGGCCGCTACATGTGTGGTGAGGAAACCGCTTTACTGAACGCCCTGGAAGGCAGAAGGGCCACACCTCGTTTTAAGCCTCCATACCCGCAGGCCAGTGGACTTTTTGGAAATCCCACCATTGTTAATAATGTTGAAACTTTATGCTGTGTTCCGTATATTATGGAGCATGGTGCCGAAGCCTTTAAAAACTTAAGCTACACCGATGAAGGAGGAACCAAGCTATATGGGGTGAGCGGTAATGTAAAGAACCCTGGAACCTGGGAATTGCCTTTGGGAACCACCATGCGTGAAGTCATCGAAGAGCATGCAGGCGGGATGATGAATGGCTATACATTCCGTGGAGCCTTACCCGGCGGGGCATCTACCGATTTCCTGGTGAACGATCACATGGATGTAAAGCTCGATTTTTCAACGGTGATGAATGTGGGAAGCCGCCTGGGAACCGGAACGCTGGTGGTGCTTGATGATAAAACCTGCCCGGTGGGCTTTGTGGCTAATTTGATGCGCTTTTTCGGGCGGGAATCATGCGGTTGGTGTACGCCCTGCCGCGATGGAATTCCTTTTGTTCAAAAGACCCTGGAGGCTATGGAAGCCGGCAAAGGAAAAGAAGGCGATATGGATGTGCTGGAATCGCATGTGGAATTTATGGGGCCCGGCAATACCTTCTGCGCGTTTGCTCCTGGCGCTATGGAGCCATTACAAAGCGCCATGAAATATTTTGGGAAGGATTTCAAACAACATATAACAGATAAAAAATGTGCCTGGAAAGGCAATGGTAAATAATTGAAGAGGTCATTATGGTTAACATTTACATCGACGGCATAAAATATCAGGCAGAGGAAGGTAAGAACCTGCTAGATTATTGCCTTTCGGTAGGGCTGGATATCCCGTATTTCTGTTTTCACCCCGCCATGGGATCAGTGGGAGCCTGCCGTTTATGTGCCGTTAAGATGTATAAGGATGAAAACGATACCCGTGGAAAGATCATTATGTCGTGTGTGCAGCCTGTTCAGGACGGGATGATCATTTCGATAGAAGACCCGGAGGTGAAGCATTTCAGGGCACAGGTGATTGAAAGCCTGATGAACAACCACCCGCACGACTGCCCCATTTGTGATGAAGGCGGCGAATGCCACCTGCAGGATATGACCGTAATGACCGGCCATGTATATCGCCGCAATCGTTTTAAGAAACGCACTTATCGCAACCAATACCTTGGCCCGTTTATCAATCATGAAATGAACCGCTGCATACAATGTTACCGTTGCACCCGTTTTTACCGTGAATATGCCGGCGGATATGATCTGGATGTGTTCGGTATCCATAGCCGCGTATTCTTCGGAAGGCATCAGGATGGGATGCTCGAAAATGAATTCAGTGGCAATTTGGTGGAAGTCTGTCCCACAGGCGTTTTTACCGATAAAACCCTTAAAAAGCATTATACCCGTAAATGGGACCTTTCTACAGCACCCTCCATTTGTGAACATTGCAGCCTGGGATGCAACACCATTCCGGGTGAACGCTATGGCAAACTCCGCCGCATCCGCAATCGCTATAATTATGATGTAAATGGCTATTTCCTTTGCGATCGCGGAAGGTTCGGCTATGAGTATGTAAACCGGGAAACCCGCATCAAAAAGATAAAAGCCAGGTTTGGGGCTGAACTTCAGGATACTACTGAAGATGAAATATTGGATAAGATTACCAATGCTTTTGAAAAAGGAAAAACCCTTGGCATTGGCTCAGCCCGGGCTTCGGTGGAAGCGAATTATGCCCTGAACAAACTGGTGGGAGCAGAAAATTTCTATGCTGGAATTTCCGGTAAGGATCATCAAATTCTCAGGAATTATCTTGATATCCTCAGGAATTATCCGGTAAATGTCCCCTCGATGAAGGAAACGGAGGAAGCGGATTATGTGCTGGTGTTGGGTGAGGATATTACGCACAGTGCGCCACGTCTGGCCCTTTCGCTCCGCCAAACGCTTATGAAAAAAGCTATGGATGAAGCAGCGAGGGTAAGCATTCCCCGTTGGCTCGATCATGCGGTGCGCGAGTTTTACCAGGATGGCAAGGCGCCCATGACGACAATCACACCTTACAACACCAAGCTGGATGATGTGGCTTCCAAATCGCTGCGCCTGAATCCGCACGATACCGTGAAATTCGGATTCCTGTTGGCCAATCGTATTAATAATGATGCCCCTGCTGTTAAAGATTATCCCGGGGAATGGGATGAATGGCTGGATCAGTTGGCAAAAGCGCTTATAAATGCTAAAAAGCCATTGATCGTATCCGGTTGGGGAAATGGCCTGGAGGAGATGTTGAAAGCAGCGGCTAACATCACACAGGCCCTGAACGGTGAGGAAAGAAAGGCTGGGTTGTTTTATGCGCTTCCCGAAGCCAATAGCATGGGGCTGGGCTTACTGGAGGGTAATGACCTTTCCGGTATTATGGAAACCGGGGATGCTCCCGAAAACCTTATCATCCTCGAAAATGATCTTTACCGCCATTTTGATAAAGTGCAAGCAGATAAGTTTTTTAATCAATTCAAGAATATCCTGCTGATCGATCATACCGAGACCAATACAACAGATCATGCCTCATTTGTGCTTCCCTCGGGCGTAACAGCCGAATCTTCCGGGACATTTATTAATACAGAGGGAAGGGCTCAACGCTTTTATAAAGCTTATATACCCGAAGCTCCGGTGATGGATAGCTGGCGATGGTTGGGTCGAATAGAAAATCATTTGAAAAAAACCGGCGGGCAGTGGAATTCGTTGGACGAATGCCTTGCCGAGCTGGTTAAAGGTTATACCGTCTTTAAACCTTTAACCGAACTGGCGCCACCTTCGGGTTTCCGGATCAACGGTGAAAAGGTAGCACGTGCCCCCCATCGCTATACAGGAAGGACTTCCATGCATGCCCACAAAAATGTGCATGAGCAAAAGCCCCCGCAAGATGAAGATGCGCCCATGTCCTTCACCATGGAGGGCTATAACGGGACACCGCCTTCATCACTGGTGAGCCATTATTGGAAACCGGGCTGGAATTCGGTTCAGGCACTTAACAAATACCAGCAGGAAGTGGGCGGTCCCATGCATGACGGCGATCCCGGTAAACGGGTGATAGAACCCACTGATAATCCAAAACAGCAATATTTCAAAGTGCCCGTGTTTGAAACGAAAACCGAAGCCGGCGAACTATACCTGACACCGGTTCCGCATATATTCGGCTCGGGAGAAATGAGCTCCTTATCGGCAGCCATCCGGGAAGCTACGCCGGAACCCTATGTGCTCATCCATCCTAATGTAGCCGGGCAAAACGATCTTAATGAGGATGATGTGGCGATTGTAAGGGCCAATGGAAAGGAATGGAAATTAAAGGTAAAAACCGATGATAAGATGGCTGATGATGTTGCCGGCATTACAACCGGTTTCCGTCAAAGCTATATCGTTGAGTTACCCTTAAAGGGGAATATTGAAAAACAAGAGAAGAAGTAAAACTAAAATAGGAAAAATATATGCATCCTGTATCGGTCATATTGAGAGTGCTTTTGGTGGTGTTATCCGTGGCGGCCGGCTTGATCTGGGTTGAGCGCCGGCTCTTGGGATTATGGCAATTGCGCTATGGGCCGAACAGGGTAGGGCCCTTTGGTATTTTTCAGGTGCTGGCCGATATGATCAAGATCTTTTTTAAGGAAGACTGGATACCGCCATTTTCGGATAAGCCGGTTTATTTCATGTCGCCTGCCATCCTGGTATTCACCACACTGATGAGCTTTACCATCATACCCTTTGTTCCGGGGCTTTATGTAGTCGACCTGAACATCGGGATATTGTTTTTCCTGGCTATGTCGTCGCTTGGCGTTTACAGCCTGGTACTAGGTGGCTGGGCTTCGAACAGTAAGTATCCGCTTTTGGGTAGCCTTAGGGGAACTGCCCAGATGCTTACCTATGAAGTGTTTATGGGAGTATCATTGATGGGAGTGGTGATGTTGGCCGATTCATTCCGGCTGACCGAAATTGTGGAAGCTCAAAAAGGCATGTGGTTCATCGGCCCTCAAATCGTGGGATTTGTGATCTTTTTCATTGCCGGGGTGGCCGAAGCACACAGGCTTCCGTTCGATATGCCCGAGGGTGAGAGCGAGCTGGTGGCCGGATATCATTCCGAGTATTCAGGGATGAAGTTCGGGATGTTTTTCGTGGGCGAGTATATCGGTATTACGCTGATATCGGCCATTATTACCGCCTTGTTTTTGGGTGGTTGGCTGGGTCCCGGTTTTTTACCGCCCATTGCCTGGTTTCTGATCAAGACATTTATACTGATCGTGATCTTTATCTTGTTCAGGGCGACATTCCCACGACCCAGGTATGACCAGTTGATGGAATACGGCTGGAAGATATTGTTCCCGCTGGCCTTGATCAATTTACTGGTAACGGCAGCCATAGTGCTGGCTTGATGGATAGAATCAATTAACGAACTAAAATCGACATATATATGATTAGCATGTTACGCTCATTATGGATGGTTTTTATGCATGCTTTTAAGAAGCGTGAAACGGTTCTTTACCCTGAAAAACCCTATGAGCTACCGGCACGGTACCGCGGTCGGATCATACTGTCGCGCGACCCGGATTCACAGGAACGCTGCGTGGCTTGTTATCTGTGTTCGGTGGCTTGCCCGGTGGACTGCATTTCATTGCAGGCGACCGAGGATGAGCACGGACGGCGTTATCCCGAGTTTTTCAGGATCAACTTTTCACGCTGCATATTCTGCGGATTATGTGAGGAAGCATGCCCCACATACGCTATACAATTGATCCCCGACTTTGAAATGTCGGAATACGACCGGCAGAACATGGTTTATGAAAAGGAAGACCTGATGATAGCGGGGGAAGGAAAGTACCACGGCTATAACTTTTATAAAGTAGCCGGTTTGAAGATAGCCGGTAAAGATAAGGGCGAAGCGGAAAACGAGGAATCACCGGTTGATTTGAATTCATTGATGCCTTAGGCTGGAGAAAACCTGAGCAAAGAATATAAAAGGACATAAAATGACGGTAATTTTTTACATAGCAGCAGCCGTAGCCATAATCACCACAGGATTGGCCCTTACAAGGGCACATGCCGTACATGCCCTGCTTTATTTGATTATTTCGCTTTTAGGGGTGTCGGTGGTGTTCTTTGTATCGGGGGCTCCCTTTATTGCTGCCCTCGAGGTGATTATTTATGCCGGGGCTATCATGGTGCTTTTTCTTTTTGTGATCATGATGCTGAGTGTTGGAAAAGCGAATATTGAACAGGAGAAAATCTGGATTAAACCCCGCACATGGGTAGGACCGGGCATTTTCAGCCTTATCCTGTTGGTGTTGTTCATCTTGCTGGTAAGCGGCTTTTCAGATACTCCTATCAATAGTGCAATCATAGCTCCCAAACAGGTGGGTATTTCACTGTTCAGCAAATATTTATTGGGGGTTGAAATATCCGCAGTTCTGCTGATGGCCGGCATCATTGGTGCCTATCACATTGGACGGGGACGTGGAAAAGTGAAACATCGATTTATGGAGGAATCACAATGATCAATATTTCACTGGAAACCGGGCTTTTACTTGCAGGTATCCTGTTCTTTATGGGATTCCTCGGGGTAATGGTACGGCGCAACGTGATCTTTATGCTCATGAGCGTGGAGGTTATGCTGAATGCAGCGGGAATTGCTTTTGTTATGGCAGGTTCCCACTGGCATCAACCCGATGGGCAGGTCATGTTCATATTTATATTAACCATGGCAGCAGCAGAGGTTTCGGTTGGACTGGCGATATTGCTTCAATTACACAAGCACTATAAGTCGCTCGATGCCGACGCTGCAAACAAAATGAAAGGATGATATGATGGATTGGTTATGGACCATACCGGCATTACCGTTTGCCGGCTTTCTGATCCTGGCATTATTCGGCAAACAGTTAAGCAGGAAGGTGGTGGCATGGACAGGCTCCTTGTCAACCGGGCTGTCGGCACTGATCACTATTATCGTGGGGATTTCCTTTCTTACGAATCCACCAGGGGGTCATGTTTTTAAACAAATCTTATGGTCATGGATAGAGGTAGGCTCCTTTTCACCTGAGATAACCCTGTACCTCGATAGCTTATCGCTGGTGTTTATGTTTGTGATCACCTTTGTGGGATTTCTGATCCATCTTTATTCCACGGGATTTATGGTTGAAGAAGAAGGCTATGCCCGTTTCTTTAGTTATATGAACCTTTTCGTGGGTTCGATGCTGCTATTGGTGATGGCCGGAAACCTTGTTTTTCTATACCTGGGCTGGGAGGCTGTAGGTCTTTGTAGCTACCTGCTGATAGGGTTCTGGTATAAAAACCCCGATAACGGATACGCGGCCCGCAAAGCCTTTATCGTGACCCGTATTGGCGATACCCTGATGGCCATCGGACTGTTTTTACTTTTCGATCAGTTTGGGACTTTGCAAATACAGGAGATATTAACCCGTTTCCCCGCCGAGGTAGCTGAAGGCTCTCCCTTTGCCGTTGCTACTGCCATCATGCTATTAGGTGGTGCTGTTGGTAAGTCGGCTCAGCTTCCCTTGCAGGTATGGCTCCCCGATGCTATGGCTGGACCTTCGCCAGTTAGCGCACTCATCCACGCGGCTACTATGGTAACGGCCGGTGTTTACCTCATTGCCCGCACCTTTGTGATCTTTCAAATGGCTCCGGTGGCACAAACCATTGTGGCTATCGTTGGAGCGGTAACCTTATTGCTGGCCGGTTTTAGTGCACTTACCCAACGCGACATCAAGCGTGTGCTGGCTTATTCCACCATCAGTCAAATCGGGTATATGTTTTTGGCGCTTGGTGTGGGAGCCTGGTCCGCGGCAGTGTTTCACTTTATGACCCATGCTTTCTTTAAGGCCCTGTTGTTCCTCGGTGCCGGGGTTGTGATCATGCACCTTCATCATGAACACAATATGTTTAAGATGGGTGGCTTGCGAAAAAGCATGCCGTTTACCTTTTGGGTGTTCCTGATCGGTTCTGCTTCATTAGCCGCCTTGCCCTTGATAACAGCCGGTTTTTATTCGAAAGATATCATCCTTTGGTATGCCTGGGCAGCAGAAGGATCGCATGAATTATTCTGGTTAGCCGGAATATTGGGCTCTCTGTTAACGGCGGTATATACTTCCCGAATGGTTTTTATTACGTTTTTTGGCGAAATAAAAACAGAGCCCCATGGAAAAACTGCACTATCTATTAAGATTCCGCTGATTGTGCTGGCAGTTTTGTCACTCATAGGCGGGTTTATCAATTTCCCCGGTAACTTCGGCGATATGCAATGGCTTTCGGGCTTTTTAGCAAATAACCTTCCGGAGGCTCATGCTGCCGTTCATGATAAGGGAATAGAAACGCTCTTCCAGGTTATTTCGGCCGTGTTGGTGCTCCTGGGTATTTACCTGGCTTATCTGCTTTACTTAAAGAGAAATGTCGATGAGCAATTTAGCAAAAAAGGGATCTACCACTACTGGTTTTCCGGATGGGGTTTCGATTACGTGTATGAGGTACTCGTGATAAAGCCGGTGGTGTGGTTATCGAAAATAGATGAACACGATTTTATCGAATATTTTTATACAGGCATTGCCCGCTTTCATATGTTCTGGCATGTTTTGTTCAGTAAGTTGCAAACGGGCAAGATACGATGGTATGCCATGGGAATTGCCACCGGGGCAATTGTGGCGATCATTGTGCTTGTATTTTCTTAAGAAGGGTTGAATTATGGTTTTAGTTTGGTTGATAGTGATATTAATGGGTGCAGGGCTGCTAGCCTGGATGGCGGGGCGCTACAATGCCATGTGGCCCCGGTTTATTGCCCTGGTTGCTTTACTTGTGGGGTTTTTTATGTCTATTGGGCTGTGGATCACCGGTACTCCCACCATCGAAGCCGGTAATGGAGGTGAATGGATACAGCATTTCCAGTCGGACTGGATACCCCGCTTTGGTATTCAGTTTCACCTGGCCATGGATGGGCTGAGCCTCATGCTGGTGATTCTCACCATGTTCCTGGGACTGATCGCCGTGTTGGCATCCTGGAAAGAGATCACCCACCGCACAGGCTTTTTCCATTTTAACCTGTTATGGGTATTGGCCGGCATAACCGGCGTATTTCTCGCCATGGACCTGTTTCTCTTTTATTTCTTCTGGGAGGTGATGCTCATCCCCATGTATTTCCTCATTGGCATTTGGGGGCATGAAAAACGTATCGATGCATCCTATAAGTTTTTCATTTTTACACAGGCCGGTGGGCTGTTAATGTTTATTTCCATCCTGGCCCTGTATTTCATCCATGGCGATGCCACTGGAAATTACACTTACAATTACCTGGTAATTGCCGAAAATTTCCCCGGAACCCGCGCTGCACCTTGGATCATGGCCGGTTTTCTTATTGCCTTTTTGATTAAGTTGCCGGCAGTGCCTGTGCATAGCTGGCTTCCCGCTGCACATACCCAAGCGCCAACAGCCGGAAGTGTGATATTGGCGGGTTTGCTCCTTAAGACCGGCGCTTACGGTCTGTTCCGCTTTATTATTCCCTTGTTCCCCGAAGCTTCGGAAGCATTTGCTCCGGCAGCCATGATACTGGGAATTATCGGCATTATGTACGGGGCTAAATTGGCTTATGCCCAAACCGACCTGAAACGACTGGTGGCTTATACCAGTATCAGTCATATGGGATTTATCCTTATAGGAATTTATTCTTTTAACAGCTTGGCCTTCCAGGGCGCTTTCATGCAGGTGATCGCTCATGGCATTAGCACCGGGGCCTTGTTTATGATCGCCGGCGCTATTCAGGACCGGCTTCATACCCGTGATTTGAATAAGATGGGAGGATTGTGGTCGATAGCTCCCCGCATGGGCGGAGTAACCCTGGTGTTTGTTTTGGCTTCCCTGGGGCTGCCCGGAATGGGCAATTTTGTGGCCGAGTTTATGACCCTGGTCGGAGCTTTCCAGGTATACCCGGTTTATACCATCATTGCCGCCATGGGATTGATCGTTTATGCCATTTATGCCCTGTATATTATGCAGAAGGTATTCTTCGGAAGAAAACCCGAAGCCGTGAAGATGAAAGACTTTTCGGTGAGGGAGATGATCATGGGCCTGAGCATGGCTGCCATAATTATCTGGCTTGGCTTTTTCCCCAATAATGTGCTGCGTACTTCGCAGCCAACTATTGATAAGATGCAGGAAAACATAAGGGAATACCGGCAAACCAAGGAATTGGGAGGCATCAAGGCCTTTAAGCCGGATCATGAGAGTGAAGCCGGTATTCAGTTAACCAAAAAAAGTGAATAAGCATGGAGAAGCTCGACATTATAAGCCTGATACCGTTAATGATCCTGGCAGGAGCGTCGGTGGTGATCATGCTCATGATTGCCGTTAAGCGCAATCATCAGTTCACCGTGATTTTTTCACTACTGGCTTTTGCCGCTTCGCTGATCTCACTGGGGCAATTATCATCTGTGCTTCCCCGGCAAATTCAATCCATGATGCTTTTTGATGAATATGCCCTGTATTTTATGGTGTTGTTGCTGATATCAGCCTTGATCATAACCATTTTATCCTACGATTATATCAAGCAGTTTAATGAAAACAAGGAGGAATACTACATATTGCTATTTTTGGGAACCTTGGGCGCTGGCATCCTGGTGGTGGCCAATCATTTTGCCACCTTTTTCCTGGGGCTCGAGTTGCTGAGCGTGTCATTATATGTGATGATCGCTTACTTGCGGCAACGGGATGTTTCGGTGGAAGCCGGGGCCAAATACCTGGTACTGGCGGCAGCATCGTCGGCATTTTTGCTGTTTGGAATGGCCTTGGTTTATTCGCAAGCGGGAACCATGTTTTTCCCGGAGCTGGGCAATTACCTGCTTAAATTCCAGGAAACCACCGATATTATGATGCTCGGGTTTGCCATGATGTTTGTAGGGATCTCCTTTAAACTGGCCCTGGTTCCTTTTCATATGTGGACGCCCGATGTATACCAGGGATCACCGGTGCCGGTTACCGGCTTTATCGCCACGGTTTCGAAAGGTGGTATCTTTGCCGTGCTGTTCCGGTTTTTCGCGGAGCTGAACCTTTATACCTTTCCTAACATAATGATGCTGTTTATGATCATCGCCATAGCCTCTATGTTTACCGGGAATTTTCTGGCCTTGCTGCAAAAAAATGTCAAACGCATTTTGGCCTATTCTTCCATTGCCCATTTCGGTTACCTGCTTATTGCCTTTATTGCCGGCAAACAGCTTGGACTTGAAGCTGCCAGCTTTTACCTGCTGGCTTATTTTGTCACTATCCTGGGAGCCTTCGGCATAGTATCCCTCATTAGCGACCGGGAAAAGGATATGGACAATGTTACCGATTACCGCGGACTATTTTGGCGACAACCCTGGCTGGCGGTGATCTTCTCGGGAATGTTATTATCACTGGCCGGAATTCCTTTAACCGCAGGCTTCGTTGGAAAATTTTACATTGCCCTGGCCGGGGTGGAAGCAGGAGAGTTGGCCTTAGTGATTATCCTTGCAGTCAATAGCGTTATAGGGCTGTACTATTATTTACGCATTATGGTGATGATGTTTTCACCCGTTGCCGGCCCTGAGGTGGCTATAAACAAAACCTTGTACAGGACCTCGATGAGCAGCCTGGCCATTTTATCCCTGCTTTTTGTAGCATTGCTTTGGTTTGGCGTTTTTCCCCAAAGCGTGATCGACTTTATCCGGATGGTGGTTGTCTTGTAGATGCGGAGCAAAGTGCAAGGAGCAAGGAGCAAGGAGCAAAGAGCAAGGAGCAAAGAGCATAGAGCATGGTGCATGGAGTGCGGGGGTAAGGAGGAAAGTGCATTTGTATAGCTTGTTTCCAAAAAGATGTTCACTATTTTACGTGAAGATTACACGCGTTGATTTGTGTTGGATTAGACTTATTCGCGGAGTATTCTCCCAAGACCCAGCATCCACGCCGGTCTTTGTAAAAAATATCAATCTTCAAGTTGTATAGCATCTTCAAGCTTGGTTTTCAACATATTTTTTTCCCGATCGTTATGTTGGTATGGATATTTTACCTGAACTTCACATATTAATGGATGTGGTGATTGCGTCGGTTTTGGCCGGGCTGGTGGGGCTGGAGCGGGAAACTTCTCATAAACCCGCCGGCTTCCGTACGCACATGATCATTGGCGGTGCGTCGGCTTTGCTGATATTGCTGGGTAAAATCCTTGTAATGAATTTTGATGCAGAGCTGGGAGTTGGTGATGCCCTGCGGACCGACCCCATCCGTATTATCGAAGCGATCATTGTGGGGATCAGTTTCATCGGGGCCGGCACCATCCTTAAATCCGAAAGTGAAAGCCGGGTGCAATACCTGACTACGGCAGCAGCTATTCTTTTCTCAGCAGGCATTGGCATCAGTGTAGCCCTTAAACAATACATCCTTGCTGTTGGCGTAACCATCCTCATTCTGCTGATCAACGTGGGAGCAAATATCATCGATAAGAAGATCGGGAAAATACGCAGGAAAAGGCAGAAGAAGTAAGTTTTAAGTCTAAAGTCTAAATGCAAAAACAATATGACATGTTGGTTGACCAGGTTGAAAGATCAAATGCTTGATTTTCATAAAAGGTTCAGAAGTTTAAAAGTTACTGAGCCTGTGATAAAACGGTAGATAATCCATAGTAATTATCCGGTTTTTACCAGCTTATTGATCTTTTGCATTAACACATGTTTTTTGATGGGCTTAGGAATATAATCATCGCATCCGGCCTCCAGGGCTCTTTTACCGTCACCTGTTATAGCATATGCCGTTTGCGCAATAACTGGGACTTCTTCATCGATCTCCCTGATTTTACGGGTTGCTTTATAACCGTCCATCTCCGGCATTTTAACATCCATCAGGATAAGGTCAATATCCGGGTTATCGCGATAATATTGAACTGCCTCTGTTCCATTAATGGCCCTAATAATTTCGCAATCGATCCTTTTTAGCAGGGTGGAAAGATAATTAAAGCTAACCTGATCATCTTCGGCTATTAATATCTTGAGTTTATTTGGTGGTTTTTCATCATACGCCTGGTTCTCATTATTTACAACCTCACTTGTATTACCAGTGGTTGATGGTTGAGCTTCTCTGTGCACCGGGATGGTGAAATAAAACGTTGAGCCTTTATCGACCTTGGAGTCCAGCCATATACTACCATTGAGCATATCAACAAGCGACCTGGAAATAGCCAGCCCAAGCCCCGAGCCTTCAAAAGCGCTAGTATCGGAAATATCGGCTTGTTCGAATCGATTGAAAACAACCTCTTGCCGGTCTCCGGGAATCCCAACACCGGTATCCTTCACATAAAATTCGATATATTCCTCCTGAATATGGCATCCCACTTTGATGCTTCCTTCAAAGGTGTATTTAATCGCATTTTTGATCAGGTTTGAGAGGATGGATTCAAGCTTACTTTGGTCGGTGATAATAATTGCCGAGTTTTCCGGCAACAAGTGGTCAATGGAAAGTTCAAGTCCTTTATTTTTTGCTTCCTGACTAAAAAACTGCACCAGGTCGTTTACGCAGTCATTTACATTGATTTGCTTCTTTTCAACGCTCAGGATACCGGCTTCTATTTTCGATATTTCAACAATGTCATTCACAGTATCCAGCATGCGTTCACCGCTTTTCTCAATAATTTCGGTATAACGATCTTTTTCCTCGCCACTGATCCCAGGCTCCCTGAGCAAGTTGGTGAAGCCAAGGATACCGTTCATTGGTGTTCGTATTTCGTGACTCATATTGGCCAGGAATGCCGATTTAAGCCGGTCGCTCTCTTCAGCTTTTTCTTTGGCTTTTTTAAGGTCTTCATACATTTTTTTCTTTTCGGTAATATCGACAAAGGTTGATATCAGGGTTTTTTCACCGTTATAGATAATTGGTTCCATACTTACCAGCAGATTTCGCACCGTGCCGTTTTTGTGGCGCGTATCTAACTCATAATTCCAAACTCTGCCTTCATCCTGCAGGATTTTCATGAGTTGATCACGCTCATTATCATTAACGTAAATATTCAAATCGGACACCGTATGGCCAACTACTTCATGAGGGTGATATCCCATAATGGTGGTATAAGTATCGTTTATAGTGATAAATTTCCCATCCGATACCCGGGTGAGCGCCAGGGCAGTGGGACTCGATTTTAAAATAAGGAATATATCATCATACAACTTCTGTAGTTCTTTTTCGGCTTGTTTACGTTCGGTTATATCAACCGAAAACACCATGATGCCTTCGGGTGAGGGTTGGATGGTAAGATCAAACCAACCATATGAGCCATCAGGATAGGTGAATTCGTTTTCAAAATAATGCGTAGTACGTTCTTCCATGCATTGTTGCAAAACTTTGAACATGGCCGTTTTTTCTATTCCCGGATATACTTCCATCATAGTTTTACCAAGTAGTTCACTTTTTGTTTTGCGGGCATGGGTAGCCACCTCATCGTTAACAAATAAATAGCGCCAGTCGAAGCTAATGATCTGGCATCCCTCTTTCATATTATTAAGCGTACTACGCAAGCGGTACTCACTTTTCCTGAGCTTTTCTTTTGTCTTGGTACTTTTGGTAACATCCTGAACAAGGCCTATCGAACGTACAATCTTTCCCGTCTGGCCACGTTCGTGAAAACATTTCCCATGGGTAAAAAGGACCTCGCCGGTATTTTTACGAACCACCCTATGTTCCACCTCATACATATCTTTTCCTTCCTCCACCGAATCACTATAAGCCTTATTCACCTTTTTGCGGTCGTCGGGATGGACATGATCCAGGAAAGCCTGGTAGGTGGCGCCAAATTCCTGGGGGTTTAGACCAAAGATCCGATAAACCTGGTCTGTCCAGGTGACGTGATCCGAAACCAAATCATATTCCCAAATACCGATTTGTGCCAGGTCCTGGGTTTTGCTTAGCAATTCACGGTTTTTTTTGAGCTCTTCTTCATTTTGTCTTTGCTCCAGTCCTTTTGCCAATGACTTTGCAAAGGTTTCCAAAAGCTTAGCTGATTCCTCCGGAGTAATTCCTTTCTCTAACTGGCATAGGTTTTCCGGGTAAAACACTTCGATGCTCCTTTCGGTCTTGTTATTTAGAATGAGTTTGGTGGATAACTTCCCTGAGGTTTCTTTGTAACCTTTGGTTTTGAATTCCTTGCCTGACAATTGAATACGGGCACAGGCCTCATTAGGATGCGGGAATGTGAAGGGAATAAGTTCTACGGCAGCTTGTAGCAGATCATTTTCCGAAAGGCCGTAATCATCCAATAGCTGCGAAAGCCTGTTCAGGCATTCCAGCGGTTTATTTTGCCTTTCCGGGTTTTTTTGACCGCTTCTCCACATATTCCCTCTTTTAATCTTATATTAACAAACGGTGAAAAAAGGAAGTTTCACTTACCAGTTCATTCTAAATTAGTAGCATTTTTAAAGTGATAAATAATTCAATTATCTGCATTTGTTTAACGGATGAAATAAGGGTTTAACAAAAACAAAATTTGTAGGTTCTCAATCACCTGATCATAATTTAGAATGAAGAATGAGCCTGCCCCAAAATTACAGACATACCGGAGTTGCCAAACATCCCTTTTGCTAGAACATGTACTTCAACCCCAATATTAACCTACTGTTCCGGTTCATTATGCTTGTTTGCTCGGTTTGCTGGACCGGGAACTGAACAAGGGCTTCCAATGACAGGTTGGAGTAAATGACTGATACCCCCGGAGATAAAAACAGTATACTATGCGATGGGGTTGCTTTACTTGCAGCTTGGGTTGAATAGGTTATTTCCGCCACCGGCGAAAAGGCCGCGTTTGGAATGCTTTTCAGTGGAATCATGGTGGAAACCGCCGTATTGATATTGAAGATGTTTCCGGGCCTGGTTTCGAGTTTTTCCGATATATCCGTAAAAATATAGGATGCTGAAACATCCACGGCAAAAAAGCGTGGCCGGAACGAAACGTTCAGGCCCAACTCGGGATCCCATGCACGCATGCTCACCTCCTTGGAACCAATGGGGATATTGGAGGCTATGTGTGAAGCAATGCCAATTACGTAATCAGCTGTATTCTTCCGGTATAACCTGAATTTCGACAATAAAAAAGGATCATTAAGGCCATTATTGATCTCAGGGCTATTATCAAAGCTTTGGTGAACATATACACCTCTTGCCATAAGGGTAAAGCTTGGTGTAAGGCCATAGGCCAGTACCAAAGGCGTCATTTGCGTGTTTACCCTCATCATTGCATTGTCCATGGTCATGTACCGGTATTGGGAGCGCAGGATAAACCTGTCCTGTGGTGGAGTTAAACCGGCATCAACACTTATACCTCCGGCCTGCAAGTGATTCACGGCAAGCAGGATGATCGTCAGGAATAAGACCGCTCTTTTATTCATCTTCCTCCTTAGTTGTGTTCATATCCAGGGTGAAATTGGCTTTTTTAACCCGTTTTTTCAGCTCCCTGATCCTCAAGGAGGAATCAGGTTTTACAATGACCTGCAATTCTTGCTTAACCCAATTGCCCTTACTGGACTTCACTGCTGGGATTTTATCGACTTGCTTTTCCAGACCGCCTTCGCAACCGGGGCAGTCCATGCCATAAACCGTATACCTTAATGTATCGGGTTGTGATTGCTGATTGTTTTGCGGTTGTTCTTCTTGCGCATTGGATTGCGCGAATATATGAGCAGGCATCATCAACAATGCCGCCATGATTATGATCGATCTTAATGTTTTCATTTTTAATTATTTTTTGGGTTTTCAATATGGAACAAGACATCTCCCTCTTCGGAAAATCTACTCCAGTTTCGTATGAATTCAGAGGAAGATAAAAGAAATCATTTATAAAAGAAAGGATTGCAATCCGGCTAGTAAAGTTTTCACTCCGGGAGGTGGCGGTGGATCACCAATGCGAGTTAGTTGTGGAGTAATAGCCTGAAAAAGCAGGCCGTTAAACCCTGTAGTGTAATAATCGATGGTAACAGGCTCATTATCCTTTATTTGAATGTTTTGGTGCGATACCAGGTATTGTTGTTCAATTTTTAGTTGGTCCTTTACAATGGAGCAGCAGTTTACTTCTCCGTCTGAGCAGCAGGATTGATGTTCCGGAGTCAATGATACGGCTGTAACCTTACCCTCGCAATAATGCACACTCAAATCGATGCCGGTTGTAAATACAGCCAGCAGCAGGGCCATTACCATATGTGTAAGTATCCGCATCATGCTTTGGGTAACAACGAACCCATTTACTTGTTTATTGAGATATGGAATTATTTTCAAAAAATACCGGGATCGGTTCCATAATTAAGACGATTATAAGTTTATTTCATTTTATATGTTGTATACCATAAAGCACCAAAGGTGGCTCTTGTTCATAGCATTTGTTGCAGAAACCATTCAGCCACTCAGTTCTTCTTTCAAAATCCGGAAAAAATCCCCGGCGGCATAGTATTCGTTCCACGGATCATGGCCGCAGTTTTTAAGGAGGTGGAAACGGAAATTCTCCAAGGTTTGGTTTAGGGGTTCTTTCACACCTTCCGGGGGATGGGGGTCATAGTCGCCATGGATGGCAGTTACAGGACATTGGATTTGTTTACAAACCCCCAGCAATTCACCGGAGTCACGCATTTGGGAGGCATGGTGCCAAACGTTCTTAAATACATCATAGCGGTGTATCACCTGGGCCGGTTGGGTCTTTATCGGATGATAAGTGTCGGCTTTGCGGATTATTTGCCCTATTTCACCAAATAGTTCGTTGGCCTTGGCATTATTTTCTTCCGGCAACCTTAACATTAGCTTGTTTATTTGCAGTTTATCTTTATGGGTAAGGCGTTCCAGGCGTTTTCCGGTAAGGTTTCTGGCATAGGAAGCTTCAAAAGGGCCACAGGCTACCAGGATCAGCTTATGTATTTTTTGGGGATATCCGGCGGCATACAAACAAGCCAGCCATGCTCCCCACGAGTGGCCAAGTAGGGCAAGGGGCTTGTTTTTTGCCGCTTCAACCGCTTCATCCACTTCGGTGATTTGTTCCTCTATGTTAAGCCCGTAATGTTCGGTTTCGATAACACCGGTAAATCGGGAAAGCTCCTCAGCTATTGGTTTGAGTTCTCCTATGGCACCGGGGCCGCCGTGGATGAGGATGACTGTGTGTGGTTTTTTACCGTAAATGTTCATTTTATAGTGTTTATGTCTGCCGCCTTGCCTATCGGCGGTTAGTCAGATAAATGTTTATGTTTTGCCCGATGAAGCGAATGGAAATAAATAACGTGTCTGTATTTCTTAATCCAGCTTTTTTTGAATTTCATACAGGTATTCCAGTTGCTTTTTTTGGTATGCCCGTATGGCTTTATGCACCTGGTAGGATACAAACAACCCTATTGGAATGGCTATGACCATTCCGGTTATGGATTCTTCGTTTCTTAGCACTTCACTGAAAAGCATATTTTCAAAATATACATGAATGGAAAGCAATAGCAGGATAAAGAAAACCGGAATAGTTATTACATAAAGCTTGCTATGTTTACCGGTTAAGCCTTCCGTAAGCTGCTTTATTTGTGCATTAAGCCATTCTTTTAAAGATTGCCCGGTATTTTTATTCTGTAGCTTAATCCATGCCTTAACACTGATTACTAATGCTGTAAGGGTGAGAATGCCAAGTACCATATTATTGAGCAGGTATAGCTCATCCCCGGGACGGTTTAACGCAGTGATGATTAAAAAAATGATAACACCTGCACTAATGGTTACAGATAGTCCAATGATATACAAGTATTTCCGAACCGTTTTTTTGACCTTATCCCTCAACACACGGTTCAGTTCACTTTTTGAAACATGACCCATTGCGGTATCGATGTTTTCCCACAGTTTTTGTAATTCGTTATTTTCCATGATACAAAGGTTTTAAGTGTTTTTTTAAGGTTTCTTTTGCCCGGTTTATCCTGACGCCTACATTTGAGTTTGTTATGCCGATAATTTGAGCAATTTCATCATAGCTTTTTTCTTCCAGATAAAGTAGCAGTATGCTCCTATCGATTTCATTTAAATTGTGAATAGCTTCCATTAAAAGTTGGGTATCTTCGTTGATCTCCATCTCGCGATAGGCGTCACTTATACCGGGGTATTCGGGAAGATTTTCCTGGTAATTGATACGGGTGTTTTTCTTTAAACCGCTTAGGCTGGTATTGATTGCAACAGCATAGATCCATGATCCAATGCTTTTACGCTTTTGCAATTGCGGGAACGATTTCCACATCTGGTAAACCATCTCCTGAAAATTATCTTCCCGCTCGGTTTGATTTTTGAAATACACCAAGTTTACTTTATGCAGTATCCCTTGGTATTTCATTAATATCTCAAGAAATTCTTCCCTTTTGGATTTCATGATAGCTTTTTCCCTATATAGTATCCCAGGGGATAAATTTCTTACAAGAATAAGAAGAATTTTCAGTCAGAACTCTACCTACATGGAAAAACACTGATAGAGTGCTTAAGAGCAATATTTATCCAAATAGTCGTCGGCTTTTGAAGAACCATGCTCCTTAAGCGCTTTCCAATCATCGCAGGCTTTTTTGATCTGTTTCAGGCGCATGTAGGCTATACCCCTGTTAAAGAGGGCGGTTGTATTACCGGGAGCATATTTTAGAGCTTTGGAATATATGGTTATGGCTGCCGAGTATTGGTTCTTTTCAATATATTGCTTTGCGATTTCCATGCACGCTTCACAAAGCTTGCTTTTCTTTTTCTTACTTCCAAGTTCCATAGCCTTTTCCCAAGCCATAATCGCTTGTTTTGTATTTCCCAATTCATAATTGCTGGTACCAATAGCACAATAGGCTTCTCCGGCCTCGGGATTTTGATGGATATGACGGCAGAAATCCTTAATAGCGCTCTTATAATCTTTTTGCTTCATCTTTTTCAGCCCCCGTTCGTAATAATCAATATCAGCATAATCACTAAAATTGAGCGGGGTAGTAACTAAAAGTTTAGCCGGGGTTCCGTTCACAGTACCCGGTTTCCACATACCGCTTGTTTTTTTGATCACCTTCATCAAAGCTTTTTCATAGCCCGATCGTTTACAACATGCTATATGGATACCCGAAACCGTGCCGTCAGCTTCCACATAAAATGAAATTTCACCTTTGTCCATTTTTTCCTGGAATATAGCACACGGGAAATCGATGTTCTCGATAATGTAGGTATAGTATGCATCCCATCCACCACTGTATGTTGGCTGGATGGTGTCGTGCTGGGCTGTAGCCGATAATCCTATCAGCAGTAGCAGCATTAATGGAAAACGATTCATAGTTAGGGTTTTAGGTTCCAATGATTTATATGTATATAGATAACATAATATTTCAATATACATATTTGTCATATGTAAAGATAATTCATTTGTGGGGATTCACAATAAACAACGATAAGAAAAATAGTAAAAAGGAGATAAATCCGGAAAATGATTAATGGATAAATCCGGTTGATGGCGCTAAGCGTAAATAGCGTTTAATGATTATTGATAAAACATCTGATAAATTTCGATGGAAATATCGTTGGAAAACTTTACCTTTTCGGAGGCGAACATCATTTTCTGATAAATGATTTGACTGTACGACTCCTTTGAATAATAAGAACCTCGGCTTTTCACGGCAAAATATTTCTTAAAATACCGCTCGCATCCCTCGAATTCATCGATTGCTTGTGAGCTTAAATTCTTAATGTCATAAATCTTGTCTTCCAGTTCCCATGATCGCTGGGTTGAGCGGGTTTGAGGAAAGTGGTTTACCCTTAGAGACTCAGCAATGCGATTAAATCTCACCGATAATTTCAAAGCCGTATCAATCCTGTTGTATGCCAGTTGTGTACATTCATCCCTGGTAAACAGTGAGTCACAATTATTCATATAATCAACGGCTTGAGAGCTCAGTCGCTGCATTTGCTCCGAAAGCAGGATCAATCTCCTTAGCTTTTGCTTGGTCGATTGGCTTTGTACAACTAAGGGTACAAACAGCAGCGTAATTATGGTTAAAATCTGGATTCTTTTCATTTGTAAATGATTTTCCCCGGTTTATAACATAAAGATACAAAAAATGTTCGCACGGACAATGAAATATAGATTTTATAAGGGAGAGTTTGCTGAAATTTTAATACATGATTACATAAGTGTTTGTTTATTAGGGGGGGTATGTTGATATAATGATTGGATGATTGATTGGATGATTGATTGAATGATTGATTGGATGATTGATTGATTGATTGAATGCCATACATACTAAGGGTAGAGTTGGATGGATTTCCGAATCACTGGTGTCCGGTAAACGCGAGCCTCGGAA
>JAIPAP010000156.1 GCA_021740045.1 Bacteroidales bacterium | reverse complement strand
GTGCGACTTTCGGCATATCCTTTTTAATGAGCCTTTTTCTTCAATATATTAAAGATTATAACCCGCAGGAGGCGGGTACCATATTGGTAGCTCAACCTATTATGATGGCCATTTTTTCGCCGGTCGCCGGGCGCTTGTCCGATAAGCTGGGGCCCCGGTATGTGGCCTCCACAGGCATGGCCATTACCGGGGCAGGCCTTTTGATATTTAGTTTTATCGATAAAAGCACCTCGCTTAGCTTTATCATCATAAATTTATTGATGATTGGGTTTGGGTATGCCTTTTTCTCATCGCCTAACACCAATGCCATAATGAGTTCGGTCACCAAAAAGTATTTTGGGGTGGCTTCGGCGACCATGGCTACTATGCGTCTGACCGGTCAAACGCTGAGCATGGGCTTGATCATGCTGGTATTTTCCACTATGATCGGGAAGGTGGAAATAACGCCGGCTTACTATCCCCAATTTTTAATCAGCGTTCGCACGGCTTTTGCTATCTTTGCCGCGTTATCAGCAGGAGGTATAATCTCCTCCATGGTGCGCGGAAAGATCAGAGCATGAGTAAACAAGAAGAAGACACTCAAAAACCGGGACGTTTTCAAACCGGCAATGTTGTGAGCATTTCGCTGGCCCACTTCCTGCATGATGTTTATTCGGCTTTCCTGGCTCCTTTGCTTCCCATGCTCATTGAAAAGCTGGGGATTTCCTATTCCCTGGCTGGTTTACTGCGGGTGATACAGCGGATACCTTCGCTGTTTAATCCGTTTATCGGGCTTTTGGCCGACCGCTTTCATGCACGCTGGTTTATCATACTTGCCCCGGCGGTTACGGCTATTGGGATGAGTCTTATTGGGTTAGTGTCCAATTATTTTGTGTTGGTCATTCTATTATTTATTACCGGTATTAGCGTGGCGCTTTTCCATGTGCCGGCTCCGGTCATGATCAAGAAAGTGTCAGGCGCTAAAACAGGACAGGGGCTGAGCTTTTATATGGTAGGCGGAGAAATTGCCCGCTCGGTGGGACCAATGATGGTACTTGGTGCTGTGACTGTTTGGGGGTTGGAAGGCACCTATAAGCTGATCCCCTTTGGTTTGGGGGCTTCGCTCTTACTGTATTTCAGGTTAAAAAACATTAAAATATCACCTGAGGTAAGGCAATACGACAGGCGTCATGGAATGAAACAAACCTTTCTGCGGTTGCTTCCTTTTTTTCTGCTAATAGGTGGTTTTGTTTTCTTCAGGGCTTCCATGAAAGCTTCGTTAACGGTTTTTCTTCCCACCTATATGGTGGATGTAAAAGGAGAAACCAACTGGATGGGTGGTATAGCTCTTTCAATTCTTGAATTAGCAGGGGCTGCGGGAACATTGTTTTTTGGTACAGCATCCGACCGCATTGGCCGTAAAAGTTCACTTTACATTGTTGCCTCAACCACACCGGTTATCATGTGGTTGTTTACACAGGTTGATGGCTGGTGGAGTATGCCGCTATTGGTGCTTTTAGGTTTTTCCATGTTTGCCCAGGGACCTATTTTGCTGGCATTAGTACAAGACCTCAATTCCAAACGCCCGGCTTATGTGAATGGCATTTACATGACCATCAACTTTGCCTTGAGTTCGCTTATGATCTTGCTGGTGGGAGCATTGGGAGACTGGTTTGGCTTGCAGCTTACCTTTGAGATTTCGGCGTTTATAGCCCTGGCTTCCATTCCGTTATTGTATTTTTTGTTTAGAAGGAATTACAACGAACGGTAGAGCTTATTTGCTTTTGTTTATATGGTTTTCTTGTGATGTCACTTTTATTTCCTTTTGTATCCCCCTATCCATGGTTCCATTTGCCCTATGATGTCACTAAATGTCAAAGCCTGAATATCATTAGGACCATAACCGGTTTCTTCAAGTATCTTATTATAATCGTATATGAATTCAATTGTTACCGTTATTTACAACATATTTTCGTTTTCGATATATCCATGGTTTTCCAGATCATAACAGGTGATATTGGAAGCATTGATGGCGTTGCCCGTTGTTTTTACGGTTCCGGATGGCTGAATGAGTAATTTGCTGTTCACTTCGAGCTGACTTCCAAAGTTGTTGTCAAGAAATCCTGACAGGGTCATCAGCCCGTTCACAATTACTTCCGCCCTGTTGTAGACGATATTGTTCACAACGCAGTTGAGGTCATTGAAAACGGTAAGCGATGTATTACCCGTAATACATTTGTTTGAAGATTTACTGATAAGTCGGTCAGTTTATCCTTATAATTCCATCCCTGAGAATGAGTTATCCAAATTTATCTTTGATTCGGAACATAGCAAATTAATACATTATTTAGAGAAAATCTAAATTAAGTAAAACTGATATATATCATCATATAAATTCAAAATAAGTTATATATATATGTATATTTACATAAACTTATAAAATCGGATGATATATGCCTCCACAATTAAAAACACTTATTCCGCTGTTCATCCTGTTTATTCTGGCTTTTCTTATTGCGAGACACTTCCTTGTACCCGACTCTTTTGGCAAAGAGGGGCATTACCGGTTTGAATCAGTTGAAGATAATAAAGAGATGCCTATGTTTTATGCAGGAAATGAAGCATGTGCAGAATGTCATGATAAAGCAGCGGAAATGGAGTACGACATGCATGCCGATCTCACGTGTGAAACCTGTCATGGCCCTGGGATGGCCCACTATGAGAATCCCGATAACAAGCTTATTATGCCCCGCGACAGATCGTTTTGCGGTCTTTGTCATGCCAGCAACAACACCCGCAAATATAAGCTTGCACAGGTCGATCTAGAGGAACATAATCCGGGAATGAAATGCGTCGAATGTCATAATCCACATTTACCCTGGGAGATAGCAGAATGAAACATTCACGAAGAAAATTTTTAAAGAAAGCAGCAGCCGGAGGAAGTTTGCTGGCTGTTGGGATAGCAAATCCGTTTAATGCGATCATTTTTGCATCAGAAAAGCCTGAAGATCCTTCCAAACCTTGGTGGGGTTACGGCATTGATATTGAAAAATGCATAGGGTGTGGTCGTTGTGCCAATGCCTGTAAGCTGGAAAACAATGTTTCGAAGGAACCCTTTTATTTTCGTACATGGGTGGAACAATATACCATAAAAAATGATGGTGAGGTAAAAGTGGAATCACCCAACGGCGGAATTGACGGATTTACGCAAACCGTTCCCGAAGAGGATATCTTTAAATCGTTCTTTGTACCAAAAATGTGTAATCACTGCTATAAATCTCCGTGTGTACAGGTATGCCCTGTAGGGGCGACGTATGAAAGTCCCGACGGTGTAGTGCTGGTTGATAAAGATTATTGCCTGGGCTGCCGTTATTGTGTGCAAGCCTGTCCCTACGGATGTCGCTATATCGATCCAATAGAAAAAGTCGTCGATAAATGTACTTTCTGTTACCATCGAATTATTAAAGGCAAAACAACTGCATGTATCGAAGTTTGTCCGACAAATGCCAGGTTGATGGGCGATCTGAACGATAAAAGCGGGGAACTTTATACATTCCTGAAAAACCACAATTGCCTGGTATTAAAACCCCATTTAAATACCGGATGTAAATTGTATTATAACGAACTTAATGCGGAAGTAAGCTGATATGCAGGAACATTTTCAATATCTATACGAAATGCTGACCCAGGTCCAGGGTTACATCTATCCCAACGAGATTGATCTGCAATGGGGATTGCTCATTGTGCTTTATCCTTATATTACGGGATTGGTTGCCGGAGCATTCATTCTTGCATCTTTGGAACGGGTTTTTAACGTGAAAGTTTTAAAACCGACCTATGAACTGGCATTGTTGACGGCCTTGGCATTCCTCCTGGTGGCCACCATGCCCCTGATCAGTCATCTGGGTCATCCCGAACGGTTTTATGAAATAATGATCACACCGCATGCCGACTCAGCTATGGCTATTTTTGGCTTTGTATATTTATGGTATTTGATGGTGGTGTTGCTTTTGGAGATATGGTTTGATTACCGCAGGGAGATTGTTATTTGGTCCAGGCAGGAAAAAGGACTTAAGAAATGGCTTTACAAAATACTGACCCTTGGGGTAACCGATTTATCACCACGTACATTGAGATGGGATGAAAAGATCGGTTATTTCGTGACTGTGGTGGGTATTCCATCCGCATTCCTATTGCATGGCTATGTGGGATTTATTTTCGGATCGGTCAAAGCAAACCCGTGGTGGTCAACCGTGCTCATGCCGGTTATCTTTCTCTTTTCAGCAATGGTTTCGGGAATTGCACTTGTATTAGTTATTTACATGGGGGTTTCCTACTTAAGAAGGAAAAAGATAGACATGAAAGCGCTGGATACGATTGCGAAATACCTGTTCTATATTTTGATCCTTGACTTTACCCTCGAAGGGCTCGATCAGGTACATCGTATATATGAAGCTGAAGAATCGTTTGAGATACTTTCCCTGCTCGTCCATGGCCCGTTGTTCCTTACGTTTTTCATTTTTCAGATTTTTTTGGGAACAATTATCCCGCTGGTCTCCCTGGGCATATTGCAATTGTATAAGCCTGGTGAAATGGCGCGAAGGACAATCTACTTTATCAGTAGTATCCTGGTGCTGTTCGGCATATTTTTCATGAGGTGGAATGTGGTGATAGGCGGACAATTATTCTCTAAAAGTTTCTACGGTTTTACAGACTACAAGATCAGGCTGGCAGGATCCGAAGGACTTTTATGGTCTATGGTATGGATCATTCTGCCTTTCTTGATCCTGGCGTTTCTTCTTTGGTTGCTGCCACCATGGAAAAAAGCTGAAGCTAAATCCATATAGTGAGGTTTTCTTTCTGATAAGTGTATGAAAGCGCAGCCGTTTGAATGGCAACATTAACATACTAATAACATACACACATGAATTCAACTGATCAAACTTCCGGTGATCAATCTTATCAGGAACTTGCAATAAAATTGGAAGCGCTTGAATCAAGAGTAGCCAATCTTGAACAAGCAGGCTATTCGGCGAATCTAGATAATCCTGAAGTAGATAACGATTTTGCAGGATTGAACTTTAAACTGAAAGGTGCCGGTGAGTCAGACCTGGAATCAAGTATAGGAGAATACGGACTGGCCTGGCTCGGAAATATTGTCCTGTTTTTTGGCATATCTTTCTTTGTTCAGTATTTACAGCAAAGAGAACTTATTTATATGGCTATACTGCTGGGCTTTCTGTCGGTTGGCTGTATTTTTTTTCTGGCTTATTACTTCAGGTCTTCCAATCCATTCATTTCAAAAGTGTTCAATCTGAATGGGTATTTGCTTTTGTACTATGTTACAATGAGACTTCATTTTTTTACAGATAATCCAATAATAACAACCAAATCCACCGGTCTTGTTTTATTGTTTCTGGAAACCGCGGTCTTTTTCTATTTTTCCATTAAAAACCTGAACAGGCTACTGATCGGGACTTCGGTTATTCTGGTAGCAGTTACTGCTGTATTAAGCGACTCGACACATGTCATGCTATCTGCTGTAACGCTGTTATCAATGGTTAGTTTGATATTGCTCTACAGGATTGGTTGGATCCGGATTCTGTTCCTGTCCATTGGCCTCGTTTATTTGACATACCTGGTCTGGATGTTCGGCAATCCTTTAATGGGTAATAAAATGGGACTCGTTAGCGACCATCAGTCGGGATATGTTTACTTTTTTATTGTAGCTGCGATTTTTTCACTGGTGGCATTATTGCCAAAGAATGAAAACTTGTACAAAGGTAACAGCATAATAGGGGCGATCGTTTTTAACGGGACCGGCTTTACTTTTGTGTGTTCGCTCTTCATTCTGTCATTCTTCAAAAACGATTTTATCCTTCTTACCGGCTCCATAGCGGTATATTGCCTGATCTATTCCATAATACTCCAAATCCGGTCAGCATGGAAGATCACTGCTGCCTTATATGCACTCTTCGGCTTTGTTACACTGAGTGTCACCTTTTATGGAATTTATGGTTTCCCACGTGCATACTTTTTACTGGCCATACAGAGCTTACTTGTGGTGTCCATGGCCATTTGGTTTCGCAGCCGCTTTATTGTTATTATGAACAGCCTGCTTTTCATTCTGCTATTGATCATCTACCTTGCAACGGCTGAACAAGGCAATTTGATGAACATCTCCTTTTCGATAGTT
>JAIPAP010000038.1 GCA_021740045.1 Bacteroidales bacterium | reverse complement strand
CGGTAAACATAGTTACGCCGTTGCGGTATCTCTTGTTCATTTATCACTATTACCAATAGTGTTGATATTTGCCTTTGGATAGTATACCGCAATCCAATGGAGATTTCCTACCTCCGGTAGGCAAGCCTGTCCGCCGGCAGGCGGGCTCCCTCAGAAATTGAGCGATACACTTTATCGTTTTATTGATAAGGTTTAGGCACTCAAATAGTTCAGGCAAAATGACAAAGGATTTGTGGGGCAAGGGTGGCGGGGGCAGAAATCGCCATCTGAATGCAGCCCCCTTTACATATTTTAAATGAAGGTATGACCATTACCCAACATCCCTAATTTTCAAATAAACCCTATTTTTGTTCATCGATAATTGGTTAAACTGAACGTATTGAAAATAAAGCCTGAGACGATGGGAAAGATAAGTTTGAATATATTGACACTACTTTTTGTGCCGCTGCTACTGGCTGCACAGCCTGCCAAACGCGAATTTAAAAGTTTCGAACAAGATAATGGAACCCTTATCATTAATGTAAGCGACGGACATTATGAGCTTATGCCCTTTAATGAAAAGATCATCCATACCTCCTTTTATCCCGAAGGAAAGAAACCGGATAATTTTTCCTTTGCCGTTGCTATGAAGCCTACGGAAGTTGAGTATACGGTTTCGCGGCTGGAAAATCTGATCGAAGTAAGCACCGGTGGCATTGATATCCGAATCACCAAAGAACCGTTTAATGTCAGCTATCATTACAATGACAAAACCCTGATCTCCGAACGGAGAGGTTTTGTGCAAACCGACTCCACCCATAAACTTGACTTTTCCATTACCGGCGACGAAGTTCTTTATGGGGGCGGCACCCGCGTGCTGGGAATGGACCGGCGCGGCCACCGCCTGAAAATATACAACCAGGCGCATTACGGTTATACCACTCATTCGGAGCTTATGAACTATGCTTTACCCGTGTTTTTGTCTTCAAAGCAATATGCTGTTTTATTTGACAATGCGTCGCTTGCCTGGCTCGATCTTGACAGCAAGAACGATAATTCATTGAATTACGAAACCATTGGCGGCATCCCCAATTACCACGTGATTGCCGGCGATGACTGGTACGATGTGGTGGAACAATACACGACGCTTACCGGCCGTCAGCCCATTCCGCCCCGTTGGTCGCTGGGGAATTTCAGTAGCCGTTTTGGATATCATACCCAATCGGAAACCGACAGCACCGTGCAACAATTTTTTAAGGATTCCATTCCCCTCGATGCAGTAGTGATCGATCTTTACTGGTTTGGGCCGGATATTTTCGATTACATGGGTAACCTGGATTGGTGGGGCCCCAACTGGCCGGAACCGCAAAAGATGATGGCTGAGTTTGAGGAAAAAGGCGTGAAAACCATTTTGGTTACCGAACCCTTCATCCTCACCACCAGCAAGCGCTGGGATGAAGCGGTGGAGGAAAATATCCTGGGAACCGATTCGGCCGGCAAACCCTACACGTATGACTTTTACTTCGGCAACACCGGCCTTATCGATATTTTCAAGCCCAAGGCCCGGTGGTGGTTTTGGGACAAATACAAAGACCTGACCGAACAAGGCGTCGGTGGCTGGTGGGGCGACCTGGGCGAACCCGAAGTGCATCCATCGGGATTGCAGCAGGTAAACGGCTCGGCCGATGAGGTACATAATGCCTATGGCCATGAATGGGCCGGCGTGGTATACAACGGATATCAAAAGGATTTTCCCGATACCCGGCCCTTTATCCTGATGCGTGCCGGTTATGCCGGTTCACAGCGATATGGAATGATCCCGTGGACAGGCGATGTTTCACGGAGCTGGGGCGGCTTGAAACCGCAGCCTGAGATTTCCCTGCAAATGGGCATGCAGGGTTTAGCCTATATGCATTCCGATTTGGGCGGCTTTGCCGGTGGCGATACGCTCGACAGGGAGCTGTATATCCGCTGGTTGCAATACGGCGTATTCCAGCCCATCTACCGCCCGCATGCTCAGGAGGAAATACCCTCGGAACCGGTGTTCTGGAACGATACCACCAAAGCTCATGCAAGGCGGTCGATCGAATTGCGCTATAAGTTGCTTCCTTACATCTACACCATGACCTTTGAGAATCATAAAACCGGTAAGCCACTCATGATACCCCTTTTCTTTAATCATCCCGAAAACAGGGAACTGCTTACCTATGATGAATCCTACATGTGGGGTGATGCCTTGCTGGTGTCGCCGGTTAAAGAGCGTGGAAAAAAATCCCAAAAGGTGTATTTGCCGGACGGTTCGCAATGGATCGATTTTTATAGCGGAAAGTCATACCAGGGTGGGCAACACATCACGGTTCCCCTCACCATCGATCATATCCCCGTATTTGCCAAAGGCGGTTCGTTTGTCCCCATGAAAAAAGAAGGCAGGTCAACCATGCATTATGACCTGAAAGAATTCGATATACATTTTTATTTTGACAAAAGCCAAACCTCCTCCGATTACACCCTTTATCATGATGATGGCAAAACCCCTGCAGCATACGAAAAAGGCAAATTCGAAACCATTACCTTTCGTTCAAAACAGGAGAAAGATGCCCTGGCAATTACCATTAATCCTGATAAAGGAGATGCTTATGGGAAAACGGAAAACAAGCAGGTACGCTTTTTCATCGAAAACTACGACCGGAAACCCAGGAAGATCACCATTAACAAGAAAAAATTAACAAGGAAAAACTGGTACTGGAACCCGGAGAAGAAGCAGGTGGTTTTGACGTTGACGGTAGAGGAAAATGCTAAAGAGATTAGGATTAGATAAAGGGATACCCCATTTTCCGGCTCCTTACACTATATAGAGTCTGTCTACAAACTTCTTCTCGAACTTTGCCCCTCTAACTCTCTTGCCTGGGGCAAGAAGACCGTTTAAGCGGCTGATTGTGAGGTTGTTCCCCTTTAGTCCCGAAAGCTTTCGGGATAAGGGGTTGCGGGGAGGAATATGACAAAATCGAGACTTTATAGACAAGCACTATATAGGGAAGGGGTGCCTACACGGCGGAGAACTGAAAATTAAAACATTGAAAACGAATACAATAAACCTCAATAAGCGGTGTTATAGAGGGAGAGTCTGGGTTAAACAAAACATTTAGCGTATTGCTTCGTTGAACATATTCGATTTGCATGAAATCCGGTTTGACCGGAATTTTTAACAATTATTTTACATGCAGGCAGCTCGCCCGCATTTGCCCGTTTGATAAAGGGTTTAGAAGATTGATAAGCCGGGAAAGGGTAAAGAATAAATCGATAAGGCAAGATTTAGCAATAAATTAACACCCTAGTGTGTTAAGGTTGCTATTGTTGCAAAAAATTAAGTTTAATTATTTGATAATAAAAAATATAGAAGAGATTCAGTATTATGGCTTTACATCAACTACGTAACATTGGTATTGCAGCGCACATCGATGCAGGTAAAACCACCCTTACCGAGCGTGTTTTGTTTTTAGCAGGCGTGAAACGCAAGATGGGAGAGGTACACGACGGGCAGGCCACTATGGACTTTATGAAGCAGGAACAAGAAAGGGGTATTACCATTGCGTCGGCTGCTATCAGTTGTAAATGGAGAAATTCACAAATTAATATAATCGACACCCCGGGTCACGTCGACTTTACCATCGAGGTAGAGCGCTCACTGCGCGTGATCGATGGTATGGTTGCCGTATTTTGTGCGGTAAGCGGTGTTGAACCGCAAAGTGAAACGGTTTGGACACAGGCGGATAAGTACCATGTACCCCGCATTGCCTTTGTGAATAAAATGGACCGTACCGGCGCCGATTACGAGCAGGCCATTAAAATGATGAACGAATATCTCGATGCCAAAGCCTTACCGTTCCAGTTACCCATTGGCGTTGAAGACGACTTTGAAGGTTTGATTGATGTGATAGAGCAGAAGGCTTACAAATTTGTTGAATTCGAGCGGGTGGAAATGGAAATCCCCGATGAATACAAGGAAAGCGCAAGCAAGGCCCGTGAAGCCATCATTGATGCGGTTGCCGAATACGACGAGGAATTGATGGAAATGTATTTTGATGAGCAGGAAATCCCGGCCGATATGCTGCGCAGAGTGGCCCGCACTGCTGCCCTTAAGCTGATGATCACCCCGGTTTTCTGCGGAGCGGCTTATAAGAATAAAGGCGTGCAGTTGTTGCTCGATGCCGTGGAGGATTATCTTCCCTCACCCCTCGATGTAGGCGCTGTGGTAGCATCGGATGTTGATGACAATGAAAAAACGCATACCCGCAATCCGTCCACCAAGGATCCGTTTGCAGCCTTGGCCTTTAAGCTTATTCACGATCCTTATGTAGGTCAGCAGACTTTTATCCGTATCTACTCGGGTAAGCTTGAAAGCGGAATGCAGGTACTTAATGTATCGGAAGGTAAACCGGAGCGGATTGGCCGTATCATGAAGATCCGTGCCAAAGAGCGTGAAGAGGTTACCGAAGCCGGCCCCGGCGATATTGTAGCATTGATCGGGATGAAGCACACCAAAACCGGACACAGCTTGGTGGATCCCAAGAATCCGGTTGTGCTTGAATCCATTGCTGCTCCGCCCTCGGTGATTGAAATGAGTATTATACCTAATTCCCGCAAGGATTCGGGTAAGCTGGGTGAAGCGCTGGCTTCATTGTCGAACGAGGACCCTTCATTCACAACCCGTTATGACGAGCAAACCGATGAAACCGTGATTGCCGGTATGGGTGAACTTCACCTCGAGATTATGGTAGACCGGATCAAACATGAGTTTGGTGTGGATGCCACAGTTGGTGAACCCAAGGTGGCCTACCGCGAAACCATTACCGAAGAGGTGCAGCGCGAATACCGCCATGTTAAGCAAACAGGTGGTAAAGGGCAGTTTGCCCAGGCTGCTATCCGACTTGAGCCGAATTCCGGTAAAGGTTATGAATTTACCAACCATATTAAAGGAGGCGCTATCCCGGCCGAATTTATCCCCTCGGTGGATAAGGGAATTCGTAAAACCCTGGCAAAGGGTGTGCTGGCAGGATTCCCCATTGAAGATGTAAAAGTGGTGCTTTACGATGGTAAATATCACCCGGTCGATTCCTCCGACCAGGCTTTCCAAACCTGTGGATCCATTGTGTTCAAGGAAGCCTTTATGAAGGCCCATCCCGTTCTGCTGGAACCGGTGATGCAGGTTGAGATCAACACCCCGGATGAATATTTGGGTGAGATTGTTGGCGGCTTGAATAAGAAGCGGGCTAAAGTGGAATCCATGCGCCGTTTCCGTAAGGGATCGCAAAAGATCGTGGCCTTGGTGCCGCTGGTAAACATGTTTGGTTATGCCACCCAGTTGCGTAACGTTTCCTCGGGCCGTGCCAGCTATTCCATGGACTTCCACCAATACATGCCGTTGCCGCCCAGCATACAAGAGGATGTATTGAAAAAACTGGAAGAGGAAAAGAAGGCTGAGGCGAAGTAGCGCAGCCGGATGATTTGTTAGGACACATGGATGGATGCATCATTGATTGACGGAATGGGTGATTTGTTGATTGGTTAATTGGTTAATTGGCGGGGTGAGCATGCCAGAATCATAGCAGACAAATTGAATCTTTAGGTCTTGGGGATTTAGTAATAACCCAATGTAATTTTAGAAATCCTTTATAAGAAAGAAAAACCGGTATGAAAAAGCATTTGCTTTATTCATGCCGGTTTTTTTTATTATTCGAAAAAAAGTCTTTTTCAAGCGTCACCCTATCCAAACATTCATTATATTTGTGTAGAATGAAAAGCCTATGATCACCGACAACCCAAACATCCTTTATCACGATTTCGGCAAGGGTCTCTATGAGTGCTGGATCACCTGAATTTGCTGCACCTTTTGCCTCCTTATGTATAAACCTTTTTATTAACTTTAATTTGAATGTTATGCAGGGTGTAGTTTTCGATATTAAACATTATGCGGTTCACGATGGGCCGGGCATCCGGCAGACCATCTTTTTTAAGGGTTGCCCCATGCGCTGCCAATGGTGCCATAACCCGGAGAGCCAGTCGGCTGAGATTGAAAAATACCGCCAGCAAAACCGCCTGGGTGTAAAGGTGTTTATGCGCGATAAAAAAATAGGATGGATCGCCACTACCGAAGAGCTGCTTAAAGAGATCGAAAAAGATGTGGTGTTTTTTGAAGAATCCGGCGGTGGTGTGACCTTTTCGGGTGGGGAGCCTTTAGAGCAGTTCGATTTTGTGTACGACCTCGCCTACAAATGCAAGGAACGGGGCATCCACACAGCCATCGATACCTGTGGGTATGCCGGCACCAAACAAATCGATCAGTTGACCAAGGTGATCGACCTTTTCCTGTATGACCTTAAACTGATCGATAACGAGGAACACTATAAATACACGGGTGTGGAAAACGATTTGATCATCAGCAACTTGCGCTTTCTCGATATGCTGGAGCAGGAGGTGATCATTCGCTTTCCGCTAATACCGGAAATAACCACCCGCCCCGAAAATGTGAAAGGAATGGTCGAACTGATGTCATCGCTTAAGAACATCAAAAAGATCGACATTTTACCTTATCACAACATTGCAAAAGAAAAGTATAGCCGTTTTGGGAAGCCTTTTAGTCTCGATGTAGGACGCAACCTGCTGCCGGTGGATGTTACACACATACGGCAGCAATTTTTAAAAGCGGGGCTGGAAGTTAAAACAGGAACATAAGCATGAACCAACGTATACAACAATTACGCAAACAAAGCACTGAGGCGATCAACCGAATTTCGGCCGAACGGGGTAAAATGGTAACCGAATTTTATAAAATGCCGGATACGGCATCTTATTCAATTCCCATGCAACGTGCTAAAGCCTTCCGGCATATTATGGCCAACAAAACCATTTACATTAATCCGGGCGAGTTAATCGTGGGTGAGCGTGGGCCGGCGCCCAAAGCTACTCCCACCTACCCCGAGATATGCCTGCATAGCCTGGAAGACCTGCAAATACTGGATGAACGGCCAAAAGTCTCTTTTAAGGTGGATGACAAAACGCGGGAAGCTTTTGAACAGGTGATCATTCCTTTTTGGAAGGGTAAAACGCAGCGCGAGCGGATATTTGATCATTTGCCCCAACATTGGAAAGATGCTTTTGAAGCGGGTGTTTTTACCGAATTTCAGGAGCAGCGCGCACCGGGCCATACAGTAGGAGGGAAGAAGTTATTCCAAATGGGAATGCTCGACCTGAAAAACGAGATCCGCAAAAGCCTGGATGCTTTGGATTTCCTATATGATCCCCTGGCCTTGGGCCAAAAGGAAGAACTGGAGGCTATGGATACTGCCGCCGATGCTATTATGATCTTTGCCCAGCGCCATGCTGATGAATTGGAAAAGTTAGCTGAGCAAATAGAGGATCAAGCCAGGCAGGAAGAACTTTATGAGGTGGCCCGCATTTGCCGTAAGGTGCCGGCGAATGCCCCGGAGACTTTTCATGAAGCGCTTCAGCATTACTGGTTTATTCACCTGGGCGTAATCACCGAGCTGAATCCCTGGGACAGCTTTAACCCCGGTCGCCTCGATCAGCACTTGTACCCGTTTTATCAAAAACAAGTTGAAGAAGGGACACTAAATGCAGAAAAAGCCAAAGAACTACTGCAAGCTTTCTGGATCAAATTCAATAATCATCCCTCACCGCCCAAGGTGGGAGTAACGGCACAGGAAAGCAATACCTACACCGATTTTGCCCTGATCAACCTGGGCGGGGTTAAGGAAGATGGTTCGGATGCGGTGAATGAGCTCACCTACCTCATACTGGATGTGATCGAAGAGATGCGGATACTGCAGCCCAGCTCTATGGTACAGGTGAGTAAGAAAAGTCCGCAGCAGTTTTTAAAACGCACAGCACAAATCACTAAGACCGGCTTTGGCCAACCTTCCTATTTCAACACCGATGCCATTGTGCAGGAGTTGCTGCGACAAGGTAAAAGCCTGGAGGATGCCCGCAACGGAGGCGCCAGCGGTTGCGTCGAGACCGGCGCCTTTGGCAATGAGAGCTATATCCTCACAGGCTATTTTAACCTGAACAAGGTGTTGGAGGTTACCCTGCACAATGGATATGATCTGCGCACTCAAAAGATGACCGGTATCAGGACCGGCAACCCGGCCGATTTCCGCAACATGGATGAGCTGCTTGAAGCCTTCAGGAAACAGCTCCGGCATTTTATCGATATCAAGCTGGAGGGGAATAACATCATCGAGCGCTTGTTTGCCAAGTATATGCCCGTGCCCTTCCTGTCGCTAATTATCAACGATTGCATTGAAAACGGTAAGGATTACAACAATGGCGGGGCACGCTACAATACCAGCTATGTGCAGGGTGTGGGCCTGGGAAGCATCACCGATAACCTCACCGCCATCCGCTATCATGTGTTCGATGGAAAAACCCTTTCTATGCATCAGATGCTCGATCACTTGAAGGCCAATTTCGACGATGCCGGTGAGCTGCGCCATGACCTGGTATATGAAACCCCCAAATACGGAAACGACGATGATTATGCCGACCGCCATGCGGTGGCGGTTTTCAATGCCTTTTATGAAGCGGTTAATGGCAGGCCCACGGCACGCGGAGGTGTTTTCCGCATTAATATGCTGCCCACCACCAGCCATGTATATTTTGGCAGTGTGATCGGTGCCATGCCCGATGGCCGCCTGGCCGGTGAGCCACTTTCGGAGGGCATCAGCCCGGTGCAGGGTGCCGACCGCAAAGGTCCGACTGCCGTGTTGCGCTCGGCTGCTAAGATCGATCACCTGAAAACCGGCGGCACCTTGCTGAATCAAAAGTTTTCGCCCTCATTTTTCAATACGGAGGAAGATATCGATAAATTCATCAGCCTGATCCGCAGCTATTTTAGGATGGACGGGCACCATATTCAATTCAATGTGATTGATGCCGACACCTTGCGCGATGCCCAAAAGCATCCTGAAAAACACCGCGACCTTATTGTGAGGGTAGCCGGGTACAGCGATTATTTCAATGACCTTGGTGAAGCGCTGCAGGAGGAGATTATCCGGCGGACGGAGTGGGGTTAGAGACTTTAGAGACTAAGAGACTAAGAGACTGAGAGACTGAGAGACTGAGAGACTGAGAGACCGAAGAGACTGTGGGATTGAGAGAGAGGGTGATTGGAGAATGTAGATTGTGGATTGAAGATTGGAGAATGGAGGCCTGATAGGGGTTTGCTCAACTAACTGTGTAGGATTGTTCAAAAACCTGTGTCATTTATTGATTTTTCTTTTTTCAAGACCTCTTATAAGAATCCGGGGGTGCTGGAAACCTTATGAATGCTTGCTGAATCTGGCCGATGTCAATTATTCAATGTAAATCTAAAATCAACAGCTTTGTCGTAAAAGTCTTTGTCTTCACCAAATTCCAATGTGCGTGCTACGTAGCCATTACAGAATTTACATGTGCCTTTGACATGAATATCATTTAAATTGTTGAGGAAAATTTCATCGATATTTGTATTTACAAAACCTTGCACCCATTTGCCGGAAGCTCTGCCCATCCCTAACAATTTTTCTTATTTTTAAGGCGTATTAAACATGCGTCTATATTATATTGATTGAAACAACGGAGAAAGAAGATGGAAATGAAAAACGCCGGAATGAAATTAACCCCGCGTGAGCTCTTGTCGAAGAAGCAGTTTTTTAGCGATACGGCTTTTATCAACCTGATGAAAAAGCGGATCTACCACGTGCTGTTAATCTCCAGCGCCTATGATGCTTTTATTTTGGAGGGTGACGGCCGCATCGATGAACAGATCTTTAATGAATACGTTTCGCTTAACCTGCGCTATCCACCGCAGTTTTTCCAGGTTACTTCCACCGAAGAAGCCTTCCGTACCCTTGAAGAGGAAAACATCGACCTGGTGATCGTGATGTTGAGTGGGGAGGAGCAGGATACTTTCGATCTGGCAGAAAACATCAAGGAGGAATACCCCAACAAACCCATCGTGGTGCTTACCCCTTTTTCGCGTGAAGTTACGCTTAAAGTGGATCAAAAGGAATATAGCGCCATCGATTATATCTTTAGCTGGCTGGGGAATTCGGATATTTTGCTGGCCATCATCAAGTTGATAGAGGATAAAATGAATGTGGAGAATGATGTGAATGAAGTGGGGGTGCAAACCATTATCCTGGTGGAGGACTCTATCCGCTTTTATTCCAGCTACCTGCCCAACATATACAAGATCATCTTTAAGCAATCCAAAGCCTTTATGACCGAGGGATTGAACGAGCACCAGCAGATGCTTCGCATGCGGGGCCGGCCAAAAATTCTCCTGGCAACTACTTATGAAGAGGCCATTGTTTTTTATGAAAAGTACAAAAACAACTTGCTGGGTATCATCACCGATATGAAATATAAACGCAACGGCGTTAAAGATGATCAGGCCGGCATTAAGCTTTGTCAGAAGGTTAAGAACGATGATCCGTTTATGCCGCTGCTGCTGCAATCGTCCGACGACTCCAATGAACGCGTGGCCAAAAAGCTAAAGGTGGGATTTATCCATAAGCACTCCAAAACCCTGTCGATAGAGCTGCGCAATTTTATATCAGAGTTTTTTGCCTTTGGCGATTTTAAGTTCACCGATCCCAAGACCGGCCGCGTAATTACCCGAGCACAGGATTTGAAATCTTTTCAGCAGAAGTTGTTCGACATCCCCGACGATGTTTTCAAATATCACATCTACCGCAATCATTTTTCCAAATGGTTACGTGCCAGGGCGCTGTTTCCGCTGGCCGAGCTGTTCAAGGAATTAAAACCCGAGGATTTTAACGACCTGGATGACATCCGCCGCTTTATTTTCGATGCCATTGCTAATTTCCGGCTCAATAAATCGAGGGGAACCATAGCCGAGTTTAATCGGGAAAATTTCGATGAATACTTGAGCTTTTCAAGGATAGGAGAGGGTTCCATTGGTGGAAAAGCCCGTGGGCTGGCCTTCCTGGATTCACTTATCAAGCGGAATGTGATCTTTGAGCAATACGAAGATGTGACCATCCGCATTCCGCGCACCGTGGTGATCTGCACCGATATCTTCGATGAATTCATGGAGGATAATGAGTTGTACCGGATAGCCCTTGCCGAGGATGTGAGCGATGAAGAGATCCTGGATCATTTTGTGAATGCCCGGTTGCCTTTTAGGTTACATGAGGATTTGTACACCTTTATTTCGGTGGTGAGGAATCCCATTGCCGTGCGTTCGTCAAGCCTGCTGGAAGATTCGCATTATCAGCCCTTTGCCGGCATCTATTCCACTTATATGATCCCCAATATCCATCAAGATGAGCGATTGATGATCGAAAAGCTGAGCAATGCCATTAAAAGTGTGTATGCTTCGGCTTTTTTTAAGGATAGCAAAGCATATATGGCCGCTACCAGCAATGTGATTGATGAGGAAAAAATGGCTATTGTAATGCAGGAAGTTTGTGGCAGGCGTTACAGCGAGCGGTTCTATCCCTCCATCTCAGGGGTGGCGCGCTCTATTAATTTTTATCCTATCGAAAATGAAAAGACTGAGGAAGGTATTGCCAATATTGCCCTGGGACTTGGAAAATACATTGTTGACGGTGGGCAAACCCTGCGCTTTTCGCCGCATCATCCTAAAAAAATATTACAGCTGTCAACGCCCGAAATGGCTTTGCGCGAAACCCAGCGCTATTTTTACGCCCTCGATCTGAATTACGACAGCTTTCATCCCAGTGTTGACGATGGAGTGAACCTTTTGAAGCTCCCGGTTAAGGAGGCTGAGAAAGACGGTTCGTTAAAGCACCTGGCCTCTACCTTCGACTTTCAGAATAATGTGATACGCGATGGAACCCAATATGAAGGTAAGAAGATCATTACCTTTACCAATATCCTTAGCCACGAAGTATTTCCCCTTGCGCATATCTTGCAAAGGGCCCTTGCGATTGGATCGCGGGAAATGAATAAGCCGGTTGAAATTGAATTTGCCGTGGAACTCAATAATGGCAATGATTGCTTTAATATATTTAACCTGCTCCAGATCAGGCCAATTGTCGATAACAAGGAAACCATCGACTCCAACCTGGAGGAGGTGGATGAAAAGGATACCATTATTTATTCCAATTCGGCCCTTGGTAACGGGATCATTAAAAACATTAAGGATTTCGTTTACATCAAGCCGGAGACCTTTGATCCGGCCCAAAACCAGCATATTGCTGAAAAAGTGGGGGCGTTGAACCAGGAATTTTTAAATCAAAATAAAAACTACATCCTGGTAGGGCCGGGCCGCTGGGGCTCAACCGATCCGTGGCTGGGGATACCGGTTAAATGGCCGCAGATCTCGGCAGCCCGGGTTATTGTTGAATCGGGTTTGGAAAATTATAAGATTGACCCCAGCCAGGGCACACACTTTTTTCAAAACCTGACCTCGTTCCGGGTGGGGTATTTTACCATTAATCCATACATCAATGATGGCTTTTTTGATATCGATTATCTGAATCAATTTCCGGCTACCTTTGAGAATGAGTTTATAAGGCACATCCGTTTTGATGAACCACTCGTGGTTAAAATTGACGGCCGGAAGAATATTGGCCTGATCTTTAAACGGGGGATGAAGTAGATATTAAGATGTATTGAATATCAGGTAACAGGCAAGTGTTCTTTTTTATTATTTTTGTGCACCTACGCGAAGAACAATAACATGAAGACTATGTATAATTACTCGTCGAAACTGCTACTGATAACTGCTTTGGTATTTGCTTCCTTATTTGCAGGTGCACAAACGGCCTCCATAAGGGGTTTTGTTTATGATAAATCATCCGGTGAACCACTGCTTTTCACCAATGTGTATCTTGAAAAAACACAACTTGGAGCAGCAACGGATGAAAACGGATATTTTGTTATATCGAAAATACCCCCGGGCTCTTATAATCTGATGGTGAATAGTTTAGGGTATGATTCCCTTAAGGTGAAGGTTACGCTCGAGCCTAACCAGACCCTGTCGGATAAGTTTTACCTCGAGCCCAAATCGCGGATGATCGAGGGGGTAAATGTTTCGGCCCGGAAACAATCGGCCAAGACCGAAACCAAAACCTCGGTGGTTAAGATAACGCCTAAAGAAATAGGGAAAATACCGACTATAGGCGGACAAACCGACCTCGCGCAATACCTTCAGGTACTACCCGGTGTTATCTTTACCGGCGATCAGGGAGGGCAGTTATACATTCGTGGCGGTTCACCCATACAAAACAAAGTGCTGCTCGATGGAATGGTGGTATACAACCCCTTTCATTCCATTGGTTTGTTTTCGGTGTTTGAAACCGATATCCTGAGGAATGCCGACATCTACACCGGTGGATTTGGTGCCGAATATGGCGGAAGGATCTCTTCGGTGATGGATTTAACGACCAAGGACGGAAACAAGCGGCGGCTTTCGGGGAAAATTGGAGCCAATACCTTTGGTGCGAATGTGTTGCTCGAGGGCCCTATTAAAAAACAAGAGGATGATGGCGGGGGGACTTCATCGTTTATTTTATCATTTAAGAATTCTTATCTCAAGCAAACCTCCGAAGAACTGTATGATTATATTGATACTACCGGCCTTCCTTATAATTATGCCGACTATTATGGGAAAATATCGCTGAATGGTGCGAATGGCAGTAAGCTTAATCTGTTTGGTTTCAACTTTACCGACCGGGTTAATTATGAAGGTGTTTCGGATCTGAATTGGGATTCACAGGGAGCAGGGATGAACTTTGTGGTGGTGCCGGGCGATTCGCCGGCTCTGCTTGAGGGAAACTTTGCTTATTCCTCTTATGATATCAATTACCAACCAGCATCGGCCGGTGAACGCAATAGCTCAATCGACGGTTTTAACCTCGGGCTTGATTTTACCTATTTCCTGGGGAAAGATAAGGTGAAATACGGCCTGGAAATGATGGGTTTTAAAACCGTGTTCGATTACGTGAATTCATTGGGAATAAGTATCGATAATACCCAAAATACTACTGAATTAGGGGGTTATGTGAAATATAAGATGACTAAGGGGAAATTCATTTTCGAGCCCAGTTTCCGCTTACAATGGTATGCTTCCTTGTCGAATATTTCACCGGAGCCACGTGTGGCCTTAAAATATAATGCCACCGACAACATGCGTTTTAAACTGGCCGGAGGTTTTTATTCCCAAAACCTCATCAGTACCCGCTCCGACCGTGACGTGGTCAACCTCTTTTATGGATTCCTCTCGGGACCCGACAATGTTCAGGAGAAGTTCGACGGAGAAACGGTTACCCATAAACTGCAAAAAGCACAACATGCCATAGTAGGCATGGAGTATGACCTGGCACGTGATCTTACGATGAACGTTGAGGCGTATTATAAATACTTTTCCCAGCTTACCAACCTGAACAGGAATAAGATATTTGAAGACAACTCAGATTACATCGATAAACCCGACCGTTTGAAAAAGGACTTCATTATTGAAACGGGCGATGCTGAAGGAATTGACCTGTCATTAAAATATGATTTCGGACGCGCATACCTTTGGGGCGTGTATAGTTTTGCTTATGTGAACCGTTACGATGGGCAGAAGACCTATCCTCCCCATTACGACCGCAGGCATAATGTGAATTTTGTCGCCTCTTACCTTCTGGGCCCCAACTATGAGTGGGAGATTAATGCCCGGTGGAACTTCGGCTCGGGGTTTCCGTTTACCCAAACCCAAAGCTTTTACGAACGTATTCATTTTGAGGGTGGCATCAATTCCGATTTTACTGAGGAAAACGGTGAACTTGCCCTCCTGTATGCTGATTTGAATGAAGGCCGGCTACCCACATATCACCGTTTCGACCTTAGTGTAAAATATACCTATGAATTTACCAAATATACCAAGTTGGAGGCCAATGCCAGCGTAACTAATGTATACAACCGCGATAATGTGTTTTACCGCGACCGGATTACAGGTGAAACGGTTTATCAGTTACCCATCATGCCCAGCTTTGGGGTGACACTTAGATTTTAGAACGGTGATTGGAGAATTTTGACAGACTAAGTGATCGAAGAGACGGAGAGACAGGCGGAGAGCTCCGGGAGATAAGATATTTAATTCTTAGAATCAATAAAGATGGTCACGGGCCCACTGTTGACAAGGGAAATATCCATCATGGCGCCGAACTCGCCGGTTTCAACAGGCTTTCCGGTATCCTTTTCGAGCTGAGCTTTGAATTTTTCATAAAGCGGGATGGCTACGTCAGGCTTTGATGCGCGAATATAGCTAGGGCGATTGCCTTTTTTTACACTGGCATGCAGGGTAAACTGGCTCACCAGCAATACCTTGCCGTCCACATCGACCACCGAGCGGTTCATTACACCATCATCATCGTCGAAAACACGCAATTTGGCTATTTTAGCCGAAAGCCATTCAATGTCCTGTTCATTGTCGGCATCTTCTATTCCCAGGAGAACAAGCAATCCATTGCCTATCTTACCTATTGTTTTTCCTTCAATATCTACCGATGCTTCGGTTACGCGTTGTATAAGTGCTCGCATAGCAGAGAAATTTTGTTTATCAGAATAACTACATTATTTGTTAATGTTGAATAAAGCATATGCTGTAATACCAGTTGATTGGTTGCCTGGTTAATTCGTATTTTCGAAAAAAAGATCAACCGGATCAACCAGCATACAAATCAACAAATTAACCAATCAACCAATTAACATAATCATTGACGGTTATCCTTACTAACTATTATAGCTTAAGCCAATGCTGGCGTCACTTTCATACTGCCTCCCTCACCGCCATTGCCAAGCCTCCCGGTCGAGGTAATCATCCTGCAGGATGCGAAGATAACTATTATATCTTGACTGGCTGATCTCTCCTCGCTCGAGTGCGGCTTTTACAGCACAGCCCGGTTCATGAACATGTGTGCAATCGTTGTAGCGGCAATCGAGCATGTAGGTTCTGAACTCTGGGAAGCGCTCAGCTATCTCTTCTTTTCTAAATTCCACAAGCCCAAATTCCTTAATCCCAGGTGTGTCGATAATGAAGCCCCCGAATGAAAGCGGGTGCATCTCAGGATAGGTGGTTGTATGTTTGCCTTTATTATGAACAGAAGAAATGGTGGCTGTTTTAATATTCAAACCGGGCTCCATCAGGTTGATGAGCTTGGATTTTCCAACACCTGAGTGTCCCGAAATCAAGTTGATCTTATCCTTTAGTTCTTCCTTTAATTCTTCAACATTTTCGCCGGTAACTGCCGACACCTTGAAGCATTCATAACCCACCGATTCGTATAGGTTGATCATCTCATCCAGCTCTTTTTTCTGCTGTTGGCTGTATAGATCTATTTTGTTAAAAATAATCCGGCCCGGAATATGATAAGCCTCAGTGGTTACCAGGAAACGATCGATAAAACCGGTGGTGGTTTTAGGGCCGGCAATGGTTGCCATCACATAGGCATAATCGATATTGGTAGCAATTATATGGGAAACCTTTGACAGCTTGGTTGCCCTGCGGATGATGTAATTCTCCCGCTGATGAATATGTGTGATCAATCCCACGCCTTTTTCCTGTTGGTAGTTAAAAATTACTTTGTCCCCAACGGCAACGGGATTGGTTGTTTTAATGCCTTTGATCTTGAACTTGCCTTTAAGCTTGCACTCTACATGTTCTCCCGCATCGGTTCTGACGGTGTGCCAGCTCCCGGTGGTTTTTATAACAATTCCTTCCAAATTATTTAAAATTGTAATGTTTACGAATGGGCTTTTTGATGTCCCATACGCACTTCAATCCTTTTTGAAAGGTAACAAAATCACCGGCTTTGATATTATAGTTACCCTCATCGGTTTCCACGGTAACTTCGCCGTCAAGTATCAAACATTCTTCTTCCGAATCGTATTCCCATTCAAAACGGGAGATTTCTTTCTCCCAAATGGGCCATTCAAGAATGCCGCGGTTTTTAACCTCTTCATCCGAAAGTTTTTTAATGTCCACATTACCCATATTCATACATTTTTAATTACTTTTAACACAACTTTAACATTGGCAACACTAACAAAGATAATAACATTTACTACTTTTAAATTAAAAAATAGCTCATGGAACCTTGGATCGTACCATCCCTGATTATTTCGCCTCTTTTGGCGCTTTTTGTATATCTATATATACGCTTTAAATTCCCGGAAGGTAATTATTCTCAGCTTATTGTATCGTTTATGCTGGGGGTTGCTGTGTTTGTGCTGGTGATTATTGCCGAGTACCTGGCTGAAGTTCTCAACCTTAACCCTTTTAAAAGCATACGGAGGACTGCCTTTTATGGATTTATAGTTGTTGGAGGCGTAAGGGAATTCGGAAAGTTCTTGATGTTAAGGTTATATAATGTCCCTAAAAATACTTTTAAAAATCCTTCGGATGGAATCATTTTTACGGTCATGATAGCCATGGGATTGAGTACGGTTATGGTATTGTATTATGCGCTTGGCTATGGCATGGATAAGAACCTTATATTAAGGGTATATGCCCACGGCCCAATGCTTTTTATGATAGCTTTGGTTATGGGTTTTTTTGTGGGTTTTGGAAAGTTCAGAAAGAATATGTTTATCGATTATGGAACAGGCCTTTTGGCCGCTGTCTTCTTTCATGGGCTGTTCGAACTAAGCCTGATGACAAACGACCTTGATTTGTTCTATATCCTGGCAATCGGTTTGGCAGTAATAAGCTTAGCGCTTGTGGTAAAAGCCGTTCGCTTATCCGAAGATGACCTGCCTTACCTGAAATAATCTATGTTATGCACCTTCTTTCTTAACAATCCAAACATCTGATCTGGCGGTATCCTGCCGGTCTTGTTTCAGCGCTTGGATGGCTTTCCTTTTATCAAGGAAACTTTTGTATGAAACACAATGAAAGCCATTATCCCGCTTTATGATCTGTGATTCAAATCCCTCTTCCTTGAGTTTTTTGTTATAAGCCACGGCATTTTCGGGCACCTTAAAACTCTCCATGATAAGAAAATATTTATCCTGGGCCATTTGCTGGTGCTCTTTTTCGGTGGGCTGTTTTTCAATCGGCTTGGGTTTTTCTTTCTCCACCTTTTTGGGCTGGGCTTTTTGTGCATCTTCCTTCTTGACCTCTTTTTTTGTTTCTTTTTTCTCCTTATCTGAGCTCAATCCAAGGAAGTCGCATGAATTCAAAGCCATTAGCATGACCACTGAAAGGAGAAATGGGATTAACTTTTTCATATGAATAGCATTAATTTATGATTGTTTTTATTTCATCTATCATTATAGGTTTAGGAAACACTTAGTGGTAACCAAACCAACTAATAAAGTGTAAAGATACGGCAAAATAACTTAAAAATCAATTGTCGTTGTTGCCGGCTGGGGTATACCATGTGATTTCCACTTTTTTCTTGCCCCATTCCAATGCTTTTTCCTTATCGTTACCCATGTAGATATCAATGCGTTTGGCCCATCGCTTATTCATTTTATCCATAACCGTATATTTACCCTTTAAGCCTTTTATTTTTACTTTTTGTCCCCGATGCAATCCTTTTTTGATCAGATCGCGGGAGACGGCAATTACCTTCATCCCCGGTTTAAGTGAATCGCCCCAGGCACCTACTAGTGAGTGATAACGATTGGTTTGACGGGGAAGTGTATTATAGGCTGTAGCGGTTACCGTTAAGGTATGTTTTTCGTGGGTTGCACAGGCAGCTATGAGCAGTACCAATAAAAAAGCTATAGTTATTTCCTTCATAAGTGACCGTTTTAAATATCTAATCGATACATTTTGCCGGGCAAGCTTCTTATTATGCCCTGGCACTCTAAGTTCAACAAAACAGGAGCCATTTTGCTTATAGTCATCGCGGCTTTCTGGCATAGGAGGTCGATGCTTGAGGTGCCCCGTTCTTTCAAAATATTTATGACTACTTGTTCATCTGGTGTTGGATCATAGAACAATTTTTTTTGCTTTCCGGTTGATCCGGAAGTACTTTCCCAATTCATAAGATAAATAATGTCATCGGCCGATTGTATCAAAGCTGCTTTATTGGTTTTAACCAGCTGGTTACATCCTTCGCTGTATTTGTCACCAATGCGCCCGGGTACAGCAAATACATCACGGCTGTATGAGTTGGCTATGTCAGCGGTGATCAGTGCACCTCCCTGGGCTCCCGATTGAACCACTAAAGTTGCATCGGCTATGCCGGCAATTATGCGGTTTCGCTTGGGAAAGTTTTCCCTATCGGGAATGGTGTTGCTTAAAAAATCGGTGAGCAGGCCTCCTTGTCTGATCATTTTTTCGGCCATAGGCCGGTTAAGAGGTGGGTAAATACGATCGAGGCCGTGAGCCAACACCGCAACCGTATCCAATCCATAATGCAGGGCATTTTTATGGGCTGAAGTATCTATCCCGTAAGCCAGCCCGCTTACAATAAGGACTTTATTGGCGGATAAGCCTTCAATAACCTTTTCGCACATTTCTTTACCATATTCGGTTGCATGCCGGGTTCCCACAATGCTGAGTATTTTATCGGAATTTAAATCGGCGTTGCCTTTATAGTACATCATCATGGGAGAATCGGGGCAATGCTTCAGGCGTTCGGGATAATCTTTATCAAGGTAAAACAAAGGTTTTATGTTGTATTTTTCGATAAAGGCCAATTCTTCTTCGGCACGCTTTAGTAAATGATTACCGGTGATGGAGGTAATAAGTTTTTCGCCGATGCCGGGTATTTTTCGCAGGTTCTGTTTCTTTTGTTTAAATACAGCCTCAACACCCCCGCAATAGGCAATGAGTTTCTTTCCCACGATATCTCCAACACCGGGTATTAGTGTAACGGCTATTTGATGCTGTAACAAAATCGTACTATTTGTATCAAATTTAACCTAAATATTGTTAATTTGCTGTACATCTTGATTTTTTCATGATCAAAAACACACAAAAAAAATTCCTGATCTGTCCCATGGAATGGGGAATAGGCCATGCCACACGGTGTGTGCCGATCATCGATTATTTGCTTGAAAAAGGGCAAAAGGTAATTATTGGTGGTGAAGGCCGGTCGTTACAGTTTTTAAAGAGAGCATATCCCGGTTTGGAATTCATTATAATGCCCGGTTTTAAGGTTAAATATCATCATAAGGGCCATGTTGCAATGCATTTGCTTCGATCGGCGCCCGCTTTATTCTGGAGTTTTTACCGGGAACATAAGCAGCTAAAGCACATTATTCACAAGCAACAAATCGATGCAGTAATTTCCGATAACCGGTATGGGTTGTTCAGCCGGTCGGTTACCAGCATTTTTATGACTCACCAGGTGATGATAGCAGCCCCGGCGGGGTTCAAATTTGTTGAGCCCTTCTTAAGCCGGATAACGCGATTTTTTATGAAACGCTATGATGAATGCTGGATACCGGATTTTAAAGGAGGAGAGAATCTTTCGGGCGATTTGGCCCACCGGTTTAAGCTACCTGTAAATACAAGGTTTATCGGGCCATTATCGCGGTTTTTTCAAATTCAAGAAACCCAGGACTCTGCAAGCGGTAATCCCGATCTTTTAGCAATTATATCCGGGCCGGAGCCGCAGCGGACGGTTTTTGAGCATAGCATTCTCAGCCAGTTAAAAGACTCGCAAATTAATGCGATTGTTGTGCTTGGAAAAACCGAAGAACTTAAAAGCGGTAATAAACAGGAAAACCTAAGGGTTTATGATCATGTAAGTTCGAAACAGATGTTACGTTTGATGCAGTCGGCCGGTGTAATAGTTGCACGTTCCGGATACTCAACCCTTATGGATCTTTATGCCATTGGTCGAAAGGCTGCATTTGTGCCCACTCCCGGGCAAACCGAGCAGGAATATCTTGCCCACTATCATGCTCATAAGAATGATTTCCCGGTTTTTTTTCAAAATGATCCTGACATACAGGCTATTCTTGTTCGATCACAGGATTATGAATGGCCACATGAACCCTATTCATTAGAGATGCTGCATAAGGCTATTGATAGGCTATTGAACAGCTTATAATTGTAAACAGGGAAATTAACCTAAAATTCATAACTATTCCTTCTTTTCTTTGCTATTTTTGCTCATTATCTAAAAATTAATTATGATACTGAACTACATACATTGGGATGTTGGTCCCGAAATCTTTCGGATAGGATCGCTGACAGTTCGTTGGTACGGATTGTTGTTTGCATTGGGATTTTATTTCGGATACCTGATCATGCAGCGGTTTTTTAAAAAAGAAGGGATCTCCGTTAATATCCTCGATAAGCTGGCTACATACATTATAATTGCTACAGTTATTGGAGCCCGGCTGGGACATGTGTTGTTTTATGAACCGGGCCGCTATTTCAGCAATCCAATTGAGATATTAAAGATCTGGGAAGGAGGATTGGCCAGTCATGGGGCAGCTATAGCCATCATTTTAGCCATTTATCTTTTTAGCCGGAAACATGATCTTACATTCATGTGGATCGTCGACCGGTTGGTGATCGTTATAGCACTGGCCGGAGCCATGATAAGAACAGGCAACCTGATGAACTCGGAAATTTTCGGAGAACCCACCACATTACCCTGGGCCTTTATTTTTGAGCGGGTGAGCTCGGTTCCACGTCATCCCACACAGATTTATGAAGCGCTTTCTTATCTTATCATTTTCTTTATCCTGTTCAGATATTACTATGCAAAAGACGGCAAGCCTAAAGAAGGATTGCTATTTGGCCTTTTCCTGGTAATGGTGTTTGCTGCCCGTTTCCTGATAGAATTTATTAAAGAACCTCAGGTAGCCTTCGAAGTAGGTATGGCTTTGAACTTAGGCCAGCTCTTGAGTATTCCCTTTGTTTTATTAGGGGGATATCTAATCTATAGGGCTAAAACAATTCGACCATAAAAAAAGGAAGAGATGCTTTTTTCTCTTCCTTGTTGGGTTTTGGTTTTCAGACGCAGAATTACTCCTGAAGAGCAGTTATATGAATATTTATCGACTCCGTACTAACCTCTGTGGTCCGAACAATCCTGTCGACACCTTTTTCGGGGTTAACTTCCGAGCCATTATGTTTACAGCTTAATATAAATACCTGGGCAGCTATGCTGAGAATAACAAAAGCCAATAAGCCTTTAAAATAGCGCTTAAAGTCATGAGCGAATTTCATGCTTACGCTAACTCGGTCATCGTTTCGGTTCACTTTATAAAAGGGTCTTACCATAAAACAAATACTGGGTTTATGTACGCAGTTTAGTGGTTAATCGTTAAAATAAGTATAAAGTAGATGAATAATACGATAAAATGGTTGCGTGGAGAGGACAATTTTTTTACTTAATTTTACCTTTCATATTTGTAGCAAGTTACGTAACGATCAAATTTGAAATAAATTAACATTATCAAACGCAACCTTATGCACATCTCATCCATCTATAAGAAAAGTTAGAGGAGGAGGTGTGCCAAAGTGAAAAAGCTAGCAGCAGAATATTTTGGCAAAAGAAAAACTGGACAATATAATACAGGGTTGTCTGAAGGGCAGGGAAAAATCAAGAGAAGAGCTTTTCCGGCTTTATTCAGCAAAGCTATATGGCGTTAGCCTGTATTATGCAGGACACCGTGAGGAAGCCCAGGACATTCTGCATGACGCTTTTATCAAGATCTTTGAAAATATAAAGCAGTTTACAAGCAAAGGTTCTTTTGAAGGATGGATGCGACGGATTGTGATCAACACTGCTCTGGAAAAGCACCGGCGAAATGCTTTTGTCAGACCCACTGAAAATGCCGCCGAAGAATCGGAGGGCCGGCAAAGTGAAGATCCCGATTCAATGCAGGGGGCGCAAGAGTTAATTGGATTAATAAGGGAGTTGTCCCCCCAATATCGCATGGTTTTCAACCTTTACGCCATAGAAGGGTATTCGCATAAGGAAATTAGTGATATGATGAATATCAGTGAAGGTACTTCTAAATCGAATCTTGCACGGGCACGATCAATACTCAGGGAGAAAGTAAACAAGGTGTATCATTTACCGGCTGATAAAAGCCAGGATAACAATGAGTAAACTAAACGGACATATCGACAAACTATTCAGGGATGCTGCCGGCAACTACCGTCAACAGCCACCGGAAGAGGTATGGGATCGCGTGCAAGCCACCTTAAAGGAAAGAAAACACAAGAAGCGTATTGTCATGTATCGCCGTCTGGCTGCTGCAGCCATTATTTTATTAATGGTTTCTATAGGTTTCTTTTTGATCAACGAAAAAACTGACGTACAGCAGGCTAAGCAAGAACAAATTGCTCAACAAGAACATCACCCTGAAATACAACAGGAAACAGATCAGGTTCCATCGGTTGAACCGCCAAAACATATTACTCACCGCCAACAAGATGAACACCTGGAGCAAGCCGGAATAATTTCGAAACCAGAAACAAATATTGAGCAGATACAAATAACAAAGAGGGAACAAACTTCCGCTCATGCTATTCGATCATTGAAGTCGAAAACATTATTGGCCTTAAACACTCAGGTTGATCACTCCATTGATAATGCCTATAGCGATCAAAAAAACATTGTGTTGGGCGAGGATGAAGAAATGGATAAGGAACAGGCTACTGCGGAGAAATCCAAAGGGCAGTGGTCGGTTACCGGTAGTTTTTCCCCGGCTTATTCTTATCGTAATTTAAGGCAAGCCAATGGTTTCCCCCAAAGTCAATACATACAGAACACCTCTTATTATAACGATGCTGAGGAAGCCATTTTGGGAGTTGTGGGAGGTGTCACCGTTGAATATACCAATAATTCACCCTGGGAATTCAGCCTTGGACTTAATTACAGTGTTTCGGGGCACATGGCCAATCAACTGGCCACTTATTATTCTCCTGCCGAGTCGGGGAATGAATTTACCACTTCCACTTCTCTGGGACCTGTTCAGGTGAATGCTGCAAAAATTGACAGCAAAGTGCCAAGCCTTAGCAAAGAGCAACAGGGAAGTAATAATGCTTATATGTCATATCGGGTGGATGGTTATTTAAATAATGCTTCCATCATACATCGATTTCATTATATCGAAATCCCGTTTATAGCCTCTTATAAGCTTATTGACCGGAAATTTGATGTGAGCGCCTCCATAGGTGTAAATGCCGGAATTTTGATGAATAAAGATGCGTACATTCGCAAAGATGGGCTTGAAGTCGAATTGAAAAATTTCGACGCCATCGGTTCCAACATTTACAATGCATTGATGGGATTGAATTTTGAATATCCCATCAACCGGAAATTTGCCTTATCACTGCAGCCCACATTTAAATTTGCCATCAGTCCCCTGGCCAAGCTCGAAGGATTTAAATATATGCCTTACCAGTATTACCTGGCTACTGGGGTTTCTTATCAGTTTTAAGAAAAAATAATAAAGTGATTTCTTTCCTTACTGCCTTTTCAATGCCTCTATGCACCACGCATTTAAGGAATACTACTTGTGTATCATACCTAAAAAAATTCAAAGTTTATCAATAAAAAAAGCTACCCCATATTTAAATAAGAGGTAGCCTTGTATGAATCCTTATCTTTAAAAACCGCTACTATTCGGTCACAAATTTTGTATCTGCCCTGAGATAAAGTCACTGATCTTCTTACTCAGTTCCTTTTGACCGTTATCCTCGGTAAGCATTGATAATCGTTGCAATACGGCAAAGGCTTCTTGCTTTTCCTGGCTATATTGATTCCTAAAGGGTTGATTGAGTGAGGAATAATAAAGCATATTTTCGCTAAAGACTTCAAACATGGTATTAACCATTTTATTCGCCTTTTCAGTGGCCCCTGCCTGATAATAAATGTCGGCAAAGGGAAGCATGTACATATCATAAGTAAACTTATCGTTAGGGAATACTTCAAGGCAACGGTCCACGGCTGCTATTGCCGAATCTTTCTTCCCTTCATCCAGCAGTGCCTGGGCAAGGCGGCGGAAGTTTTGTTTGGGGATCATTGAATTCCGCTGGCTTTCGGGATCCACATAAACACTGGGTTTATTCAGGTTCCCCCATTTGCACTTATTCATCAATATGTTGTAACATTTATCGGTGTGTATGCCTCCCATGCCTGATATGTGGTGTTTGGCTTTTACCGGGATCAATTTATACGCAAAACCTTCAAGATGGAGATATTCATCAATATCGAGCAGCGAACTGAGGCTGCTGGGATTAGCCAGGTATAACGGCCTTGACCAGTCATGACTAGCCAGAAAGTCAAGTAACATCAGGTCGTTGGGATACAAGTAATTTTTCTTGATCTTCCATTTGATCTCCGGCACAATCCGGTCGGCCATATGTTTGGGCACTATGCCCGATTCCACCGCTTTAGCCGAATCAACAGTAAGTTTGACCTTTTTGGTGGGTAAAAAGTTAATCCTGTCGCCACCCTGGGTGGGCATACGATACTTATCGCTGGCGATGATATCAATAATTTTTTGAAGTTCCACATGACGTTTGATCCCCCTGTCGTAATATGGAATAATATCATTCACACCTTTATTATATTGTTCTTTTTTAAGGGTGAAAGGCATAGGATCTGAGTCGTAGATTTTTCGCATAAGCTGGTGGATATACCAGTCGCCCGAGGCCAGCATAAAGTTGACCACCCTGATGTCGGTTCGCATGCCTTCCACCTCCTGGGCATACCAAAGCGGGAAAGTGTCATTATCGCCGTGGGTGATAAGCACGGCTTCCTCCTCGCAGGAGTTGAGGTAATTGCTGGCAAAGTCTCGGGCCGCGTATTTATTTGAGCGGTCATGATCGTCCCAACCTTCAGCTCCCATATTTAATGGGACGGCAACAAAACATACTACCGAAGCCAGGGCGGCAGCCAATTTGGGATTGATTTTTTTACTTAAGGCGTCGTAAATTGCCAGAGCTCCCAAGCCTATCCATATGGCAAAGGCGTAGAAAGAACCTGCAAACGCGTAGTCACGTTCGCGGGGCTGGGGAGCATACTGATTCAGATAAATTATAATAGCCAGGCCGGTCATGATAAAGAGCAGGGTAATCACCCAGGCATCTTTTTTATCCTTATTCCAATGATAAAAGAACCCTATCAAACCCAGGATAAAAGGTAACATGTAAAAGGTGTTTCTGGCCGGGCTTTGCCTGCTTTGAGGCAGCTCATCCTGTTCTCCCAACCTGACCTCATCAATAAAATTGATGCCGGTAAGCCAGTTTCCGTTTTTAATGCTGCCATGGCCTTGGGTGTCGTTTTGCCTTCCGGAAAAGTTCCACATAAAATACCGGAAGTACATATGACCAACTTGATACCGGAAGAAATAGCGCAGGTTTTCAATAAAGGTTGGTTTATTGCGGGTTTCGGTTGATCCGTCGGGATTGGTGATTTGGATGGGGGTTCCTTCCACTTTACCCCATCGTTTATAATTTTTGATGTGTTCTTGTTTTTGGGAACTCCACATCCTTGGAAACACGGTTTCAAAGCGCTCATCATAGTTGGGAAGAGAATTCTTTCCATCATCGGTCATCACATATTTACCTTTTTCAAGGTCTTTCACATAGGTGGGCCTTCCATCACTATAAGGATCATCCTGATCGAGCGGTGCATTATAATATTGACCATAGGATATGGGCCAGTCACCGTACTGCTCACGGTTCAGGTATGAAAGCAGGCTGATGGCGTTAGAAGGATTGTTTTCGTTAATGGGAGTGTCGGCATTGGCGCGAATAATCAGCATAAAAAAGGATGTATAGCCTATAAGGATGAAGGTGACCATTAACACAGCAGTATTGGCAACGAGCTTGCCTTTTTTCCGGGTATAATACAATCCCCAAACGATCAATCCGATAAGCAGTATAAAAAACACGATGGTTCCCGTATTAAAGCCTAAGCCAAGCGTATTGGTAAAGAAAAGCTCAAAATTTCCCGATAGCCTCACCGTCCATGGAACTAGCACAAACATAATGGCAGCAATGGCTATGATGGAGAACAGGAAGGTAAAGATAATACCTTTACGGGTGGGCTTGAAACGGTTAAAATAAACTACAAATGCAATGGCCGGTATGGCAAGCAGGTTCAGCAGATGCACTCCGATCGAGAGTCCGATAAGATAGGCAATTAAAATAATCCATCGTAATGAATGCTTCTCATCTTTGAGGGTTTCCCATTTTAAAATAGCCCAGAAAACTATGGCCGTGAAGAATGAGGATAATGCATATACCTCACCTTCGACAGCCGAGAACCAGAAGGAATCGCTAAAAGTAAAGGAGAGTGCTCCTACAAAAGCGCTACCCATCAATGCAATAAGCTGTCCCTGGCTAAGGTCTTGCTGGTTAGTGCTGAGCAGCTTTCGGCCAAAGTGAGTAATGGTCCAGAACAGGAAAAGCACTGTAAAAGCACTGGCCAAAGCTGAAAGGCTGTTAATCATCAGGGCTACCTGGCTTACATCACCAAAAGCAAACAGGGAAAAGAACCTCCCGATCAACTGGAATGTGGGGGCACCCGGTGGGTGTCCTACCTGCAGCTTGTAAGCAGTGGCAATGTACTCTCCACAATCCCACCAGCTAGCGGTAGGTTCCAGGGTGAGAAAATATACGATGGCTGAGATAAGAAAGACACTCCAGCCAATTATGAGGTTAAATTTTCTAAAATTATTCATTGAGCTATTTTTATTTTGTGCCTGAAATACCCGGCGAATTTATAAAAAATTGAATCATCAAATGCCGCTGCAAAAATAATGGATTGATGTGATGATACAAACCCTTAATCAACACAGCTATAGCTCATAATTATTAAAAAATGTTAAGCCTGCAGGAATTTCATTCGAAAAAAACGAAAATTTCTATGAGAGGGTGTTTCGTTTTTCAAAAAATTTTTAATTTTGCAGTCCCAAACACGGGAATAAAGGTTTGTCCGATGGTGTAATTGGCAACACGTCTGGTTTTGGTCCAGAAGAGTCTAGGTTCGAGCCCTAGTCGGACAACGAAAAGAAAAGCAGCCCACCGGCTGCTTTTTTTATTTCTCTCTTATCAACTGTTAAACTGTAACTCCTAATTTACAAGCGTGTTTAAAGTTAAAAAATATAGGGTAATAATCGATAAGTGCTTTTACGATATTCATCATAATGTTGGTGCTTCCGCTTAAGTAAGCTCTCTTCAAAATTAAGCTTAAGGATGTAATTGATCAGCAGGATGATCACAATGCCCAGGCGTATCCATGAAAAATGATTGATCAACAAAGGAATGATCACCATGAGGGTGGCGGTGTACATGGGATGGCGGATGAGGCGATAGGGTCCCTGCATCACCAGGCGGTTATCCTCTTTAACCAATGGGCTGATGTTTAAGTTACCTCTTCCCATGGCCAAAATGGCCCAAATGCCGAGTGCAATTCCGGAAAATTCTATACCTCCCAATACCCATCCACCGGCTATTATGGGACCGGTGAGCGCTATAGCTAAAAGGCCTCCAAACTGGATGGCTACCATGATATTGCTTTTACTTCTTTTGGTCATATGTAATATTCTCAGGGAGAAACCTGAGAGACTACCGTAATGTTCATTTATTAATTAATATAAAAGGGTGGCCTTGCAATTGACCACCCTTTTATTCTGAACAACCCTTTTATTGAATGATAAACTTTCCTTTTTCAGTAGTTTCACCTGCCTGAAGCTTATAGTAATAAACACCCGGTTTCATATTGTCTCCGTTTTTGCCTTTTCCATTCCAACTAATGGTATGCTTTCCGGCATTCATAATTCCTGATTGAAGTGTAGTAACCGGCTGTCCCAACATATTAAATATTGTGAGCGAAACATGCTTACGGGTATCCGTTTCAAAAGTGAAATACATTTTTCCCTTTGATGGATTGGGAAATACCATGCTTTTTAAGCGGTCATTATCAGGGTTGGGATCATCAATGGAGGTGTTCAGGTTCGGGTTGGGGAGCTCCTTATCGGTGTAAATCCGGTATTCGCCGGGTTCAAGGGAGATCCCGGCATTTACATCGCTTACGTCAAGGGTTTCCCGTGTGTAATATTCATACCATTCGCCGGTATGCTGGAATGCCGGATCAATGGTGCCCTCCACAACATCGAAATTGCCCAGGATCACCACCGACATTTCATCGCCATTGAGTTTGATTCGCTTCATGGGGCCCGATAGCGAGAGCTGATAATCAGTTGTTTTGAATACCGGGTATTCTGTCTTAAGCGCACTAAGTTGTGAGAAAATGCGGTATAGGAAATTTCGGCGCCAATCGTCATAATACTCCCATTTAATGGGCTTTTCACCGGTGCGGCCGTTGAACTCAATGGAAATGTCATAACCCAGTTCTCCAAACTGCCATACCATCTTAGGCCCGGGAATAGTGAAAAAGAAATTGGCAGCTAACTCGATTCTTTCCAGGGCCGTGGTCAGGTGAGTAATGTCGTAACCATCGGCGGAATTTCCGAATTCCAGGTTTTTGTACATCAAGCGCTCTTCATCATGGCTTTCCATATAACCCACAACATGAGGATCGTTCCAGCCTCTTTCCTGGTATGATAACCATGAAAAATCCGAGTTACCGCCTGAATTATACCCCATGGTGGCTTCATTATAATTGAAGTTTGAATTCCCCCATAACATCATCCCGTAATTAGATAATTCGGTCTCCTCGGAATTGTCGGCGAAATGTTCCAATATAATATAGGAGTCGGCATCGGTTGACCAGATGGAATCGGCGATGCGTTTCCAAATATCCACACGCGACTGGTCATAGCTCGACCATTCGCCCACATCATCACCATAATTTACTTGGGTAAACCCTTTTGAAAGATCAAAACGGTAGCCATCCACTTTATATTCCTCAATCCAGAAATCGTTTACCCGGTCAACCAGATATTTGGTAGCTTCGCTTTCATGATCGAAATCATTAAATACATTGAACGGATGCCGTGGCTCGGGGTTAAGCCAAGGGTTGTTAAGAGCAGGCCGGTTGTTTTCACCATCCCAGTAAAGCTTGGCAAATGTGCTGTTGCCGGTAACGTGGTTCAGCACCATATCCAGGATTACGGCTATGCCGTTGGCATGGCACACATCGATGAATTCCTTCAATTTATTTTCGGTGCCGTAGTATTTGTCGGGCGCAAAATAGTAAGCGGGATTGTAGCCCCAACTGATATTCCCGTCGAATTCATTAACGGGCATCAACTCAATGGCGTTAACACCCATGGACTTCAGGTATCCCAAGGTATCGATCAGCGTTTGATAATTATGTTTTTCCACAAAATCCCTGATCAACAGCTCATAAATCACCAGATCGGTTTTTGCCGGAGGCTCAAAATTTTCGACTTGCCATTGGTATTCATCTTTATTGACCTGAAAGGTGCTTACCATGCCATCACCTTTATCGGTGGGATACTCAGGCATGTCGGGGAAAGTCTCTTCCGAAATGTACTGGTCATTCCACGGGTCGAGGATCAATTCGGAATAGGGATCGCTTACCTTTAATTCGCCATCGATGTAATACTGAAAGCGATAAAGTTCATCGGAGTCCAGGCCGGACAATTCAACCCAAAAGCGAAGTGTATCGGGGGTGCGATACATTTCAACATCATTGTTTACTTCCCAGTTGCTGAAATCGCCAATGGCAAAAGCGTATTCTTTATAAGGTGCATAAAGTGAGAGCACCACGGTGGTATCATTCATGATGTTGATGCCATCCTCAACACCTTCGGGCCGGGCCATATATTCAACCGGCTGCCGCACGTAATAATAAAAGGAATCGGCAACCATGCCGGTATCATTCTTAGCGATGGCTTTCACCCAAAACTTTCCGTATTCTCCTGCAATCAGCGTTTCTTCAAGGGTATTGCCTTCAACGCGTTTAATCACTTCTTCATTAACTGCGAGCAGCACACTGTCGGCAAACGAAGCGGCAACCGATACATCGATGGTATCATTCATTTCAACAATCAAGGATTCTTCCGGGGGACTCTGGAATGTTACAGCAAGAGCAGGTTGATAAACATCGGCGAAAATATCACCGCCGGTGGCGGTTTTTCCTTCAAGGTATGAGCCGTTGACTTCCTCAGCGCTTCGGAACACAAAAGCCATTTTCACTATCTGCTCATCATCGGGAACGCCATAATAATTCCTTATGGTAGGTGTAATATTGAGCTCATACAGGTCTTTGCCGATACGTTCCAACCTGGTGCCAGGGGTGTTTTCTCCCCAACCGGTTTTTACGTATTTCCAGTCGGAGGAGCTGCTGCTTTCATCGGTAATAACGCCGGTGTGTGCATATACATCACCTTCGTAACCCTCCAGTCCGCCATTACCCTGGGTGGCGTCGAATGTGATGGTGACCGAATCATTGGCAGTGGGCAAAGCAGGATCGGTGGTGATTACCTGCCCAGACAAGCTAATGCTTTGTATACTGATGAATGCCATCAGTACGATGGATATGATTTTCTTATAATTCATAGTCATTTCCTCTTTGTTCATGTTTTACAGGAAATAACAGTTGATAAAATCCGAATGTTGCTTCAGGGACAGAAATTCTTGCATACAAAATGTGATCGCACATAAAAAAACCCGGCCCCTTCGATAAAGAGCCGGGTTCCCATATAGATGGAATATCGGTTTTATTCCTTAATGAATTTAGCAGTTGATGCCTGACCAGCTTCGTTAACCAAGGTGATGAAATAAACACCTTCCTTCAGGTCTGAAGTGTTGATGCTGATCGTGCCATTGCTGATATTGTCAATTGTTTTAACCTGTTGCCCAACCACGTTGTAGATCTCAATTTTGTTCACATCTTTGATCTCATCGATGTACAGAACGTTATCTACCGGGTTCGGGTATACGTTAAATGCGCTGGCTTGATTATCACCAATACCTTCGCTCGACATATCTATGGTCAGCTCCATATCTTCATATCCCATGGAAACGGTACCTGTTTTGTCGGGATAGTCGGGATGTGTAATTGTGTATTCCACATCGGTGTCAGGAGCTATGTCGAAATAAGCATATCCTTCGGCATCGGATGTTTTCACCATGTCTCCAATGGTAATTTCAGCGCCTTCAAGAGCGGTACTTCCATCGGAAGTAACCCAGAACTCAAGCATAAAGGTTCCCCAATTGGCCATAAGCGTATCGGGACCTGTGAATGTAACGGAACGGTTGGTTTCACCTTGCCATTCGCCATAGCTCCAGCTTTCGTCCAATGAGTCGGGCACATAAAAGTGCTTATATTCATATTCAACATTGGCTAATACGGAACCGGTCCAGGTATAAACCATATCTTCATCCTCATCGGTCATCATGGCATCCGGATTAGAACCAGGTGCCGGCCAAACGGGATCAAAAAATGAACCTGACAGATAAACAGAATTCATTTCAGGATCGAAATCGGTTGTATCCGCAAAAGTTGATATATCCACATTCAATGTAACTTCTACATTGTAGCTTAGAGGAATGTAAAAATCAGTGCAATTGCCTTCTTCATCAAAATCTTTCCCTTCGGCATCCCAACTTCCGTTGTTAAATACAGCATCAATCTCTGTCATGGTGCTTGTATCCGGTACGCTGTAAAATTCGGCGGGTACCATTTCGATGTACCACATGGAATCGTTTTCCTGGGTCAACTGTGTAATGAAATTACCCTGAGCATCGGTTGAATCAAAGTCAACAACATTTTGCCATTCTGCTCCGTCAATATTGGCTCCTGAGTGAATGTGAATATTTGTCGCCGTATCCAAATCTCCCTCCGGGCATGTTTGATTAGTGTTCAACCATAACATAATGGTATCATTTGCTGTTGCGTTTGCCGGTTCTATGGTGATTGCATCAGGCATTTGAGCGTATGAGTAACCCCCAAAAACCAATAATGCAAGCAGCATACCGATCAGTTTAAATTTTTTCATCGTAGATTTTTTCATAATTCAATAATTTTTTTGTTAGACAAATTTTTTCCATTTCCAGAAGCGCGAATTTAAGCATTATTTATGAATATATCAAGTCCCTATTTGAAACCATATGATGAAAAAATAGTTGCTTCGGAAGACTGAACTAAAAATTAATTATTTACATTTGGTGAACATGCATTTGCCCTGTGCTGTGGAATTGGGATTTTAACATAATTCAGCAAGCTGATTCGGGTATGGGCATTTGATATTGGGCACCGGAATGGATTGCTTACAAGGGAGCGCAATCAATATCAGGTTCGGCCTGGGAGAATCAGACACTTTTCAACCTTGAACATGAAGCGCTTCCTGCTATAGAGATGTTTGAAGCCGGTGGGGAGCATTAAACCAGGTACTTTCGTTAATCGAATGGATATTAAACAGCCTTGAATGCAGGTGATAGCAATCCGATACCGGATGGATTATTTATTCCGATATTTAAGTAGACTAAATGTGAACAAAGGTTTACTTTTGCATCATCAATATAATTAATTGATGGCCCTAAAAAATTAATTGTGAAAGATTAACTCGTTGAGGTTAGCTTATACCAAGTTATTTTTATGGGCAACAATAAAGTAAAATGAGTAATCTTAAAAGGGCAGCATGAAATATTTTTGGTTCATATTAAGCTTTACGTTTTGTTCCATTTTTTTAGTACAGGGTCAGGAAACCCGCTTTACTTTCCAGAAAGTGGAAAGTGATATTATAATAGGCCGGTTTAAAGATTTGGCCCAGGATGGTGAAGGTATCCTTTGGTTAACCTCCGATAATGGGCTTATCCGGTATAACAGCAAAACCGCCGATTATTACCCAAATGCCTTCGAAACCAATTTTACCAAGGGCTTTATAAAGGGGAAAAGCGATAACCTGCTCCTTGTTCATGATCAAGGCGTTGGCCGTATTTATTCTCTTGAAAAGCATAACCTTTTCGGTTTAAATGCCTTGGGGATAGATTCCTTGCTTCATTATCCGAAAACCTTGTTCAGAAGCTCCAATGGGACCTATTGGATAGGCGAGGACTCTACATTGGTTTCTTACAAGAACGGGAATTTCCATCGTTATGATATGGGATTCAACTGGCACTCCATTAGTTATATTAGAACATTCAGTATGGTGGAGGATGGCTTTGGCAACTTATGGTCCTTTAGTTATTATGGAAAGACCTATGCCTTTGATCGAAATATGAAAGAGTTTAATGTTGTAAATACACCAAAATTCAGGGAAATAAGCTGGGCTAAACGAAAAGGGTTGGATAAAATCTGGATTGGTTGCTCATCCGGTATTTATGAGCTGATCGTAAATGGAAAGCAGCAGGTCGCGAATGTGCGTAAGGTAGCCGAAATTTCCAGTGTAAGCACTTTCAGGTTTATTAATAAGGATCAGGTATTAGTTGGCACATGGAACGACGGTGTATACTTTCTGGAGATCGATGAAGGCAATACACGCTTAAGAAAGATCGATAAAGTGGATTTTCAGGATATTTTACAAATTACCCCCGACGAGGATGAAGGCTACTGGATATTGAGCAGTGAGCAACTGGGGCTTTTAACAAAATCTCCTTTTCACTACATCCAGGTAGATCCCACCAACAACATGATGCGTTCGGTAGGTAAAGCCGGCAATGACCGGATGATTGTTTCCAATGGTATTACCATTAGCATTTTGAAAAAGCGGAAAAAGAATTGGGAGAAAGTATATTCATACGTTACCCGTAACCACCATTTTTACAGGGCATTGTATTATGATGATAAAATTGCAGTAGGTGACAATTACGGACAAGTTTTCTTTTTAGACCCTAAAACAAATGAATTTGAGAAGATTGATGGGGTTGAGAAAGGAGGTGAGATAGGGTGGCTGTTCGAGGACCTTGAAAAACGGCTATGGGTGTGTGGAAACACCAATGTTGGTTTATACCGGGTGGATAATGAGAAGGATGTTCAAACATTTTCAAAACCCGGATTAAAGAATATCTATGTTATAAAATCAGGACCTGCCGGAAAAATTTATGCTGCCGGCCATAATCTCGGTAGTATCTTATATGAGTATGATTATAATTCCGATTCTTTTTCAGCGGTTCAATTAGAGGCCACTCCGCATGGTAAGGAACAGTTTGTTACGGAAGACCTGTATATTGCACGTGATACCATTTTTATGGCCACTTCGCATGGTTTCTATTCTACAGTGAGAGATGAAGCAAATCCCTGGAAAATAAAAAAGATCGACATTCCTGCTTTTGGCAACAGTACTTACCTTAAAGCCATAGAGCGGACCGGGGATGGAGCTTTCTGGCTGGCAAGCGAAACAGGGCTCATCCGGTATTATAATGGGAGAGTACAGTTTTTCGATCAATCCAACGGCCTGCCTACGCGGGCCATTAAATTTAGAGGACTACAGGAAGATAATTTTGGTAATTTATGGATAGCTACTGAAAAAGGACTTACCATGTTGCCTGATAATGAAGGAATCGCCAGTAAAACCGCTACTCCGCAAATTGAAATAGCAAAGATAGGTGGAGGCAAGCACAAACAACAGAAGGGTGAAACAAAACCCAATCACTTTCGTTATGGCAGCAACCTGGAGTTCAATTACCTGTCGCATTCCTTTCCCCAAAAGTTTGTAAATTACCAGGTGCGCATTCCGCAACTCGACACAGCATGGAGTAAGCTCAATAAAGAAACACAACTAAATTTTATGAACTTCGATCAGGGCGAGTATACTTTACAAGTGCGGGCCATTGCTAAAGGCCATCAATTTTCCGATGTCAATCAGGTAAGCTTTTCAATTGGTAAGCCGTGGTTTGGCAGTAGCTGGTTTTACCTGGCCGTGATCATAACCCTCTC
>JAIPAP010000037.1 GCA_021740045.1 Bacteroidales bacterium | reverse complement strand
ACTGAAAGCAGTGAAAATCTATAATCAAAAATTAAGTGAAGAGGCCCCGGGTGATGAAGCCTCAATGGATGGTTTGCAAATACATTTTGGGGAAACAAATCATGGGGTGGGTGTGAGGGTAAGCTTTTAAAGCTCAGGTAATGCTCACGTTTACTTCATCCCCCAATTGTATCTCTTAACTGCTGCACTTCACCTGCTGTGATGGGGCCGGCTTCATTCCCAAAGTTTTGGCGGATGTAAGTTGCTACCGCAGCAATTTCCTCATTGCTTAGATGGTTGTATGCCGCCATCTCGGCATTATAGTATTGCCCGTTTACCATCAAAGGACCTTTTTGGCCTTTCAGGATCACTTTGATCACCGTATCCTGTTTGCCGGTAACATGGGGATTGTTTCGTAAAGGCGGATACATGCCCGGCACTCCTGATCCATCTTCCTGATGGCAGGCAAGGCAGTTTTTGTTATAGAGTTGTTCGCCTTTCACCAGAACTGTGGCTTCGTGTTGCGGTTGGTTATTTTCAGGGGTGCGTGTAACCGACAGTGTGATCAGATAGCCCAGTGCCAACAGTAACGTTCCCAATAATAATGCTTTCATCCTTCGTCTTTTTAGCCTCCTTGTAACGTTTAATCCGTTTTTTTGTTATTGGTTATGTTGTTTTCTTTGGTGTGAACTTATCAATACAGTTTTCATTAGCCGCTGTAAAAAATTCGCCAAATCTTTCCGTTGACGGAGTCGACCACATACAGTGATCCGTCAGGGCCAACGGCCAGGCCGGTGGGGCGATGTTTGGCATCGCCGGGACTTTCCACCTGTTCCATACCGGCGAAGTTATCGGCAAACACTTCCCAATCGCCCGAGGGCATGGAGCCATTAAAGGGGACAAAAACCACGTTGTAGCCTTCCTGTTCCAGGGGGGCACGGTTCCATGAGCCGTGAAAAGCGATAAATGCGCCGTTCCTGTATTTTTCGGGAAATTGATCGTGGGGATAGAATAGGATATCATTGGGGGCATAATGCCCGGGAAATCCCATAATGGGATCGTCTTTTTCGGCACAACGGCCCACTTTTTCACGATCACCGCCATATTCGGGGGCAAGCAGTTTCTTTTCCTTCAACTGATTGTAGTAGCAATAGGGCCAGCCAAAGTCGGAGCCGTCTTCCACCAAAAGGAACTCCTCGGCAGGTAGTTGGGCATTATCCTCGGCTGAGAACATATCGGGAAAAAATTGCGACAACTGATCCCGCCCGTGTTGCACTGCATATAATTGATCGACAACCGGATTCCAGTTTAAAGCCACAGCATGACGGATGCCGGTGGCAAAATGGTAGCCGTCTTCCTTAAAATCCTGACCGGGGGTAGTGGCATCAAATCTCCAGATTCCGGCATGCCACTCCAATTGGGGGCATGGGTCCTGTCCCGGTGACCCTTTGGTGCGGGTTTGTTCCATACAGGCGTTTGACGGGCCGCCTATCGTAACATACATATGGCCGTTGCCATCGAAAGTAAACGGCTTGGCAGCATGCTGCCCTTGCTGCGGGAAGCCCTCTACGATGATTTCCGGATCGGTATCCGGTAATAGCTTGCCGTCCTGTAGTTTGTAGCGCTGAACCGTGGTGTTGGTGCTGGTGTATAGGTATCCTTTATAAACATTGATGCCTGTTCCCGGCATATCGCCAAAATACTCTATCTTGTCGGCTTTGCCGTCGTTATCGCTGTCGCGTAAAGCAACCGTTGATCCGTCGCCGGGATCATACCGGAGTTGAAGGTAGATATCGCCGTTGCCGTTCACCGCAATATGCCGGCCCGGCCCGATGTCTTCGGCAACGACTGTGGCCTTAAAACCATCAGGTAATTCAAGACCGGCATTGTTTTCATCGCCGTTTGGTTGTTCGTTTTGACTGTTGCATGAAATCATTGCAAAAACTGCAATCCCGATTATTAAACTCACCCGTTTCATATATCTATTTTTTAAGGTTCTGTTCAAAAGAAATAACTGATGGCAATACCGGCATAAAAGTTTCTTGGCGGAGCCGGGTAATAATACCGCGGATCACTGCCTCCATAGCCTACTGCGTTTACCAATACCATCGATGGATAATGGTTGTCCGTTAAATTATTGATGCCGCCGTATACCTTTATCATCCATTTTTTAAATACGTTTTTCTTCAGCCCGCCTTTCAAGCTCAATCGCCCGTATGAAGATGCATACAGGGAATTGGCATCGTTCATGGGCATTTCATCCACCCATAACCAATTGGCATGGATAAAAGCCCATTGCATTATTTCAACATCTCCAGAAACAAATAGTTTGTTCTTTGGAATTCCCGGAAGGAAATTTCCGTCGTAATCGTTTCCTTCGTCGGTAAAATCGATGAAGCGATAGGCTGAATGGGTATAGGATAATTTGAAGGTGCTCTTGAAATTCCTCTCATTAACCGGCTTGGCATTCAGGGTAAACTCCAGTCCATTATGCCTGGTTTCGCCCGCGTTTATCTTGGTATAGCGGTCTTCGGCCAGGCGTTTTGTCACCAGCAGGTCATCGATATTGATGCTGAACAGGCTGGCTGAAGCCGTAAACTTATTATTGAGTAATTGGGCACGAAAACCGATTTCGCGATTCCAGCCGGTTTCGGGCTGCAGACCGGTATTGGCAAAACCTTCGGAATCGATGGCTTCCTCGTAAGATGGTGCCGAAAAGCCGTGACTGATGTTTCCATAGGCCATAATATTACCGGTGAAGTCATAACTGATTGATAGCCGCGGTGATACCACCCCCTCAAATGCATGGGCGGTGGAATAATCAATACTGTCGTTAAAATGATCGAGGTAGCGGTAATGAGTTTTGTTGTAGTTTAAACCTGCTGAAAAGGTAAAGGTTTTCCATGATGTTTCCCCTGTGATAAAGGCATTATGGTAATAACGGTGTTGGGTGTTTTTGCTCAAAAGATCACCATGCCGCTTTTGGTCAATGGTTTCAAAGATATTCCAGTCATAATCGTCATAAAAGAATTCATACCCCACCCGAAAGTAAAATTTACGGGTAGCTATGGTGGCAGGTGTTTTAAATAAGGTTCTTGCTCCCAGGGTAGCGGTGTTATCATCGAGTACATTAAATGGACGACGCTCATAACCTGCATAATCTTTGTAAAACAGGCCGGTGGTATTGGTTACCTTGTTATTCACATCCCATTGCATCGATAAGCCGCTGAAAAATTTGTGGTAGTCTTCATGACCTTTAACCGACTGCCAGTTTTGAGCTGCCCGCTGCGGGTTGTTGCGATAAGTTTGCTCATCAAGTGAACTTGGAATATAGGCTTTTAACTTATGGTATCGTTCAAAGTAGGTGAAGTCCAGGTCATTATTCAGGCGGTGATGGACAATTGCTGTAAGGGCATCCCTGTTGTAGTTGTCGTTTTCGCGGAAACCGTCACTTACAAGATGCGTATAAGCGATCTCGGCCGAAGTGTTATCCCCGCTTGTCATGGCACGCAGGGAATTCTTCATCAGGCCGAAGGAACCAATGGTATTTTTGGTTTGAATAAAACTACCCTGTTGTTGCTGTCCTGAAATTCGCATATTGATCACACCACCAAGGGGTGCACCATATGTGGTTGACGAAGGGCCTTTAATAACAGTAAGCCTGTCGATCAGGTCCAGGTCCAGGTCTTCAAGGGTGGTTTCGCCCATGCCTGAGGTTAGGGGAATCTCATTCAGGTAGGCTTTTATCTTGGTGGTGGAATACATGCTTCTTGCCCCGATGCCCCGTATGGTAATGCGATTTGTATTACGGGCGCCGGAGTGGGCATAAATTCCGCTAACCATATTCAATAAATCCGGTGGTCCCGAAATGGCTATCCTTTCGATATCCCTTTTGTTCAAAACACTAACCGGCCCTGATCTTGAAAAAGTGTTTCCCGGCCAGTTATAGCCTTTTACGGCCACGCCCTTAAGTGCCGTGGGTTTTGGTGATAAGGGTATTTGCATAACGTGCTTATCGACAGTGATGATCCTTGATTTGTAACCGATCCGTTGGAATTTCAATGAATCGATGTCTTCCGCATCTTGAAGGCGATATTTACCCGATGCATTGGTAACCGCAATTACGTTGCCTTTATGAATTACATGGACATTTTCGAGGGCTATGCGGTTAATGGCGTCAAAAACCTTCCCGTTGATTTGGGCCCTGGCGGAGGTCGCAAGCATTAGTATTGCTGCCATTGCCAGTATGTAATGTTTCATAAATTTCCGGTTCATCAACCATATAAAGCATTAAGAAGGGATTTTGTTTAATTACTTAATGATGATTTAAGGGATGGATACCCGGGGTTGGTGTGAAAGATTAAGTGGTCAATTGGTTAATTAGTTAATTGGTTAATAGGGGGCTTGGCTTACATATTTATAATCACTATTGTCCGGGGAAAATGCGTTTAGCAAGCCATATCAGATTTTTTGTGAGCGCTCCGATCATAAAAATAGGGACAAAGACATCTAAGCGATCATTCCTACTTCAAATGCTCATGCAATCCAAAGCCGCTCAGGTCCATGGTTACTGTCGGGATTAAAAGCAAAAAGCCAAGAATGATCAGGATAATCATGAGCGGAGCTATCCATTTCACCCATTTTTCATAGGGGATCTTGGCAACGCCCAGCACACCGATCAACACTCCTGAAGTAGGTGTGATCATATTGGTAAAGCCATCACCAAATTGGAAGGCCATAACGGTAGCCTGTCGTGGGATGTTGATCAAATCGGAGAAGGGCGCCATAATGGGCATGGTAAGCGCTGCCTTGGCTGAACCCGAGGGGATCACAACATTGATAACGGTTTGTATCACATACATGATGCTCACCGATGCCACATTCCCGAAGTTCCCCATTGATTGGGAGAGCTTGTAGAGGATGGTGTCGATGACCTGTCCGTCCTCAAGGATCACAATAATGCCACCTGCAAGTCCCACTATCATGGCTGCTCCCATAATATCCTTGGTGCCGTCGAGAAAGAGTTTGGTAATGTTATCGGGGTTGTTGTTCATGGCGATTCCGGCAAAAATGCCCATGGCGAAAAATAAAGTGGCTATTTCCATAATATACCACGAATAGCCCATAACGCCAATAATCAGGAAGATGATGGTAACGCCCAGCAGGGTGAGCACATAAAAATGAGCCGAACGGCGCAGTGAGATCACTCCAAATAAGGCATAAATGGCCGTTCCAAGAGGGATCATGGGTAAGGTGGCCTGGTTATTACCGATGCTCATAGTGGTCATGGGCTCGAATACACAAAATACCAACAAGGCTGCCAGGATAAAAAAATAAGTAATCCAAGCCGATTTCGGCGTATGATATTTTATTTGTTCTGTTTCGCTGCTACCTCGCTTGCGCCAATATTCATCTTCATTGTATACGTATGATTTTTCGGGATGCTTTTTTACTTTATGTGCCCAACGCAATACGTAAGTTATGCCCACAATGTTGATAATCACCCAGCAGAACATCCGGTATTCAAATCCTGAAAATAGCGGCAAGTCAGCTAACCCCTGGGCAATGCCGATGGTAAAGGGGTTTAGCACTGCCCCGGCAAAACCGAGGCCGGCAGCTACAAAACACATTCCCACACCGGTAATAGAATCATAACCCATATTAATGGCCAGTGGAACCACAATGATAATAAAAGCAATGGTTTCCTCACTCATGCCGAATACGGCCCCGAAAATACTGAACATTAGCATAATGAGGGCGATCAGGATGTTGTCAACCCCCAGTTTCCTAATAAATTTATTCCGCTCCAGTTTCCGGGTAAAGTTTAAAAAGGAAAGAATACCTACATCGATGGCTTTACTGCTGTTCATAATCCAAAAGGCTCCCCCGATCATCAGGATAAAAACAATGATACCGCTTTGCCGTTCGAATCCTTTAAATAAAGCCGAAAAGACATGCCAGGTTTGAGGTTTGCTGTCCTTGTATTCAAATTCCATGCGTTGAATTTCCTTGCCATCCCTTTCAACGGTTTTTTTCGTGTATTCACCACCGGGCAACACCCAGGTCATAACGGCGGCCAGAATAATGATGTAAAAAACGATGACGTAGGTGTGCGGAATTTTCTTCTTTTTCAGCATGTTTTATTACCGTTTAGTTACCAATGCATTTTATAGAAGGCCAAAAATAGGAAATTTTATAACCCCTCAGCTTTACCTGGATGTTAAAAGGAAGCTTTAGGCACCGGTTGAACAAATTCAAATCATAGCTGTTATCAAATTGAAACAATTCTAATATGGAGATAAGGTAATTATGACTGTTGAAGAGATTAAAGAAAAACTGTACGCCAGAGGGTTAAAAGTAACACCGCAACGGATCGCCACTTACCAGGCCTTACTTGAACTGGATGGTCATCCTACGGCCGAAGATGTCAAGAATTACCTGGCGAAGAATTATCCCAGCATTACATTGGGAACCATTTATAATACCCTGAATACTTTTGTGAATAATGGTTTGATAAAACGGATCAAATCGGGTAGCGAATCAACCCAGTACGATGTGGTGTTAGAAAGCCATCATCATCTCTACGATACTGTATCGGGGCGCATATCCGATTATTATGACGAGGGTATTAAAGATCTGCTTGAAGAATATTTCAGGGAGCATGAAATCCCTGGTTTTGAAATTGAAGATATACAAATCGATATTTTTGGTAAACCTGCATCACAAAGAACTGAAGAAAACGAAGAATAATAGATAACCGAAGTTTAATAAAAAAGTGAAATGAACATGGAAGAAAGACAAGGAATGCCATTGTTAGGGGATATGTTCCCTGAAATGGAAGTAAACACAACACACGGTAAAAAGAAACTCCCGGGTGATTATAAAGGGAAGTGGCTGGTGTTGTTCAGCCACCCCGGAGATTTTACACCGGTGTGTACAACAGAATTTGTAGCCTTTGCAAACCGCAAGAAACAATTTGATGATCTGAATACCGAACTGCTGGGCCTTTCGGTCGATCAGGTTTTTTCGCATATTAAGTGGACTGAGTGGATCAAGGAAAAGTTAGGAGTTGAAATCCCATTCCCGATCATTGCCGATGAGATGGGCATTGTTTCCAAGAAATTTGGCATGATAGCACCCGAAAAAGGCACTAATACGGTTCGTGCGGTATTTGTAATTGACCCTGGAGGCCGGATTCGCCTTTCCATTTATTATCCGCAGGAGATCGGTCGTCAGGTGGATGAGGTATTGCGTGCCTTAAAAGCATTGCAGACCCATGAAAAGGAAAAAGTAGCCCTTCCTGAAAACTGGCCCAACAATGAACTCATTAAGGATCGCGCTATTATACCGCCGGCCGCAACAGAGGAAGAAGCCGAAAAACGACGCGGTAAGGAAGATTGCTACGACTGGTGGTTCTGCCACAAGGAATTGAAGTAATTAATGAAACCATCAAAAGAAAAAGTCCCCTTGCCTAAGGCAGGGGGCTTTTTTTAATCGCCAAACTCAACCTTAATCTTCACGATCTCGGGAACACTATTTGTCCTTACCGGTGGCCCCCAGCCGCCAACGCCCGAGGATACATAAAAATGAGAATCACCTTTTTGCTTATAGCCCCGGCTTACTTCATAAATTGCGCTTGTAATATAATTGAGCGGCCACATCTGTCCATGATGCGTATGCCCCGATAATTGTAGATCAACACCGGCCTGCTGGGCTTTGTCAAGGTGAAAAGGTTGATGATCCATAAGGATTATTGGAAAGCTGTGATTGACATCGTTTAACAATTGGTCAAGGTCTTTTCTCTTTTCGCCCGAAAAGCGGCTTTTATCCTTGTCGCTACGTCCGGCAAGGTAAAAACTGCTGTCGACCTTTATTACCTCATCGCGCAACATATTCACGCCGTGCTTTTCAAGGTAATTCACCGCTTCATCAACCCCACCGATATATTCATGATTTCCGGTAATGCCATATACACCCAGGGGAGCCTCAATTCGTTCCAGTCCTTCGCCCATATTTTCTTTGATCACCGGCGCTATGTCTTCATCAACAATGTCGCCGGCCAGGAGAACGATATCAGGTTTGAGATCATTAATTTGTTTAACGATCCGGGTCAGCCGGTTGCAGCCCACCACTGTTCCCAGGTGAATATCGGAGGCCATTACGATATTGAGCGAGGATCGCTTGCCGGTTTCCTTATCGATACTAATGTTGAGTTCTTTTACCTTTGGCCTGATAGCATTGATATGACCTCCTATCAAAATGAGAGCAACGAGCGCGATGGAGCCATAAAACAGGTATGCTTTGGTTTGCACCATGTTTCTGGCGATAAAATCGGGATAAATGGGTGCTATCACATGGATCAGCCTGATAATGTCAATAAGCAGGATGATCAGGAAGAAATACAGCATGGCAGCCAGCCAGAATGAGCCGATACGGGTAAAGATCTGGGTAAGCGGCGAAAGCCAAAACCGTTCTCCAAAGCGGCCAATGATGTAGGAGGCAACAAGCAGCCAAAAAACGACCTTAACGGCTGTTTGCCAGGAAGACTGTATGGGTATGGCCTGCATCCCACGGGCATAGATATAATAATTAAGCCCTGCATATACGATAAGTACAATACTGAAAAAGATAATGAATTGCATGTGTCTCATTTAAATTCATATTAGTGAGAGGCAAACAAAAATAGAGGATAGAAAGTTTTGGACATAATATTATAACCGGGAATATCAACCGGCGCACTATTTACCTCATCAGCCATCCACTGCCATAATCATTACCGGCCGATTGACGTTCCTTACCTTTGGTCGATATTCCCGGCACAAGTATTATACCCGGTGCAGGAATTGAAGATACTGGTGTGCATCCTTTCCAAATGATTCCGTATGCTTGCCCAGAACCTTAAACGTGCATTGTTCTCCCCTGATTTGCGAAAACAAAATGTCGTATTCCTGTCCTTCCTGATCCCTCATGATAAGCCAAGCCAGGTTCTTATGCTGTTTTGAAGTGATCCTCTTATGACAAAGGGGGCAATAAAAATCAACAAGATTGCCTCCGCTGATGTCAAAATCAGGATGATGATGCACCTCATAATTTCCCAGCTCCGGGCTTAAAAGGATCAAACCTCTATCTTTGTCTTTATCCTTTGCGGAAAGTATGATATACTCTTCAACTCTCAAATTTCCCTTGCATTTCGGGCATAAAAAATCTTTATTCTTCATAAAAACCTCCTCAAAACTTTAGTAAAATACAAATATCTATGATGAAATGCAACCGGTTTTCATAATATTTTTTAAAATTGAACTGACATGAAACATGCCAACACTTTTTTCAAAGGTGTGTTTGGAATGAAGACTTTGAAGAAAGCTCACTTGAGATTTTCACTCTTTTAATTTTACCTGTGGAGGTTAGAGGAAATTGTGGAATTAAATATATCTCCCTGGGCATTCTAAATTTATCAAGCTTTTTTCTGAGCTGATATTTCAGGTTATTCAGTTGATCGTTGGAAATTTGGTTCGTTTCAATAACCAATACAACTTTTTCCCCTAATATTTCATCCGGAATACCGGTTATAATGAATCTTTCGTTGATGAGTGAACTTATTTTTTTCTCCACTTCCTCGGGAAAGATCTTTATTCCTCCTGAATTGATCACGGCATCCATTCGTCCCCTCCACACGAACCGCCATTTATCGATCAGGTCCACAATATCATTGGTGTAAACGGGTTTGTCCAGGAAATCGGTATCGATAATTAACTGCTTTTGATCATCGGTTGAAAATGAAATGCCTTCCAGTGCTGTGTATACGGGGGAAGCCTTTTCGCCATTTACTTGCCTGATGGCCACATGGGTGATGGTTTCCGTCATGCCGTAGCTGTGGAATACCTTAGGGTGAATGTGTTGAATTGAGTGTTCGAGACTTTTATCAATTGCAGCCCCGCCCAGCAGGATGGTGTCGATCATTTGTTGTTTACGGGGATATTTAAGTAAGCTGCGCATTTGCAAGGGAACTACGGGAACAAAATCAACCGGTTCATTTAAGTCGTTCCAAGCCCCTGTGGATGGCTCCCCGATAAGAAGGTTTAATTCACCCGTCATGGCCCTTACGATCATCATCTTGCCGGCTATATATTTTGCCGGGAGGCATAGTAAAGCTTTATCATCTTTTTTCAACTCAAAATAGGCTAAGGTTTTCTTAGCGGAGCGAATCATGGCACTTTTGGAAAGAGAAATTATTTTAGGTTGCCCTGTGGTACCCGAGGTGTTTACTTTTATTTCAGGTTTGCCATCCAGCCAGTCATTTATAAAGCGGTAAAAGTCCCGATACCATTCCGGTTGAGATTCATCGGCCGGTATTTTTTTTGCGTGCCGGACAAGCTCCGCCTTGGTATATTTGGTTCCATTGATGATCAGCGAATTATTCATGGCGAGTGATCAGGCTTAGATCCCAGTTACTTTGAACATCATAAAATAGTTTTCCTTTTTTGATCTGCAAAGGAGAGGGGATGTTATTGGTGAATAATTGTCCTGTCCCCAATCCCTGTGGCAAAGGGTTACTCAATGTGTATGTCCATTGTGCAATGGCATTCAACCCCACATTCGATTCCAGGGCGCTTGTGATCCACCAACCGGCACCGTTTTCTTCAGCAATGGATATCCATTCGGCACTTTTTTCAAAACCGCCTACCAGTGAGGGTTTCAATATAATGTATTGCGGTTTAACGGTCTTGATCAGCGTGTTCTTATGGTCAGGATCAATCACCCCAATCAACTCTTCATCCAGGGCAACCGGTAATGGTGTTTGACGGCATATCTCTGCCATGTCATTCCAATGGCCTGCTTTAATAGGCTGTTCTATGCTGTGAATATCCAGCTTAGCCAGTTGCTCAAGCTTTTGTAAAGCTTCTTGTTTGGTAAAAGCCCCGTTAGCATCCACCCTTAGCTCGATCACATCTGCCGGGAAATAGCTACGAATCTCTTCAAGGAGCTCCAATTCAGCTTGCCAGCCAATTGCCCCTATCTTCATTTTAATACAATCGAAGCCCTCTTCCAGTTTTTTTTCGATCTGGCTGCGCATATATGCCGGCTCACCCATCCAGATCAGGCCATTAATCAAGACACCAAGCTTGCCATCTGTAAAATCCGATGGGAATAAAACCATTGGATCATTGTGTTGAAGACTTTTTAAAGCCATTTCTACACCGAACTGTATGGAGGGCCATTGATCAAGAGAGGATAGCATATCAGGCCGGTCAATATGGGTACATATTTCGGTTAGCTTATCTTCATAACCGTGCCTGTTGTCAAAACTCAAACCTTTGAGCAGGCCGCATTCACCAATTCCGTGTTTTCCGGTTTCATCATCAGTAATAATTATAAAATAGGAATCTTTTTCATGGAGCTTTCCACGAGATGTTCCGGCAGGAAAACTAAACTTCAGGGTATGTTTTTGCCAACGAGCCTTTAGCATTTTAAATCAAGAATCCAATTCCAAAGGTAAATGCAAATACCAGCGTAGTAATAGCCAGTTTTTTCAACTCGGGGTCCAGTTCTCCGGGAATGGTATTATGCATCACTTCTCTTACATTCATAATCAGGAAGGGAAGGGTAACAAGATACAGGAATTGATAAGGGGTATGAAAATGCATAATGGAAAAGATCATCCCCGATATAATAGCTCCTGCTAATAGCGCTATGTGATAGATTTTTGCTTTATCGCTTCCCAGGATAACTACCAGCGTGCGTTTACCGGAATTTTTATCACTTTGCTGATCGCGCATATTGTTGAGATTCAGCACACCCACACTTAATAGCCCGATGGATGTAGCCGGGAGTAAGATATCAGGAGGAAGGGTATTGGTATGCAGATAAAACGTTCCAACCACTCCAGCCAGACCGAAGAAGATAAATACGAAAAGATCGCCCAGGCCACGGTAGCCATAAGGGTTCTTTCCCACCGTATACTTCACGGCCGAAGCTACGGCAATCAATCCCAATGCCAGAAACAGCAAGGTATACCAAAAGTTGACCCCGCTTGTACCGATAAATACCAACACCGACCCGCTTAAAAGGGAAAGAAGGATGAATGTAATTACCATGGCTTTCATTTTTCCCGCCGGTACTAAACCGCTCTGCACGGCACGCTTGGGGCCTATTCGTGTGGAGTTGTCGATACCGTTTTTGGAATCCCCGTAATCATTGGCCAGGTTCGACAGTATTTGAAGCGAAAGGGTAGTTACCATAGCCAGGATAAACACAGGCCAACTAAAAGCCCCGGTATAATAGGCTAACAAGCTTCCCAATAATATGCTCGATAGCGAGAGCGGAAGCGTCCTCAACCTGAAGGCAACTATCCATGTATTTACGCCAACTTTATCTTGCATTAATGCTCAGTTCTTTTCAATGTGTAAAACTACAACATTTTATTGTTTTAAAATGATCTTTTATAACGCCTAAAGCTCTGATTTACGTATTCAAATAGAGAATTATTTAGATCAGAACCTGTATTCATAGTTGTTTATCTACCTATGAAACACCCGGAGATGTGTTTTGTTTGTTAGAACTACATGCTTCATTAGCCTATAAAATTGCTACATTTGTCCTATGGCTCAGAACCAGTTTTTTTCGTTAAACCATTTTAACCGGATGAGCAAATCCTCGCTTGTCGATAACCTGGGAATTGTATTTACCGGACAGGGAGAGGAATACCTGCAATGTGAAATGCCGGTTGACGAACGGACAATCCAGCCCTTTAAAGTCCTTCATGGAGGCGCTACCCTTGCTTTGGCCGAAACAATAGGCGGGGCGCTTTCGGTGATGATACTCGATCCGGATGTTTATACGGTTAAAGGCATGGAAATTAATGCTAATCATGTTAAAAGCGTGCCTATGGGACAAAAGGTTACCGCCAAAGCTACCTTTCTGCACAAGGGAAAAAATACCCATATCGTGCAAATAGCTATCCGGGACGAAGCCGATAATCTCGTTTCCATCTGCCGGCTTACAAATTTTATTCAATTGAAGGAAAATGATGAACAGGAAGTTGGTCGAAATACATAATCACTGCATTGCCGGCAATATTCCATTTGCCGCCTGGCAATTGCCTGAAACAAGTGATTGTTCTACCATCATTGCCCGGCAAGCAAAGGAATATAATCGCCCCGATCTTAAACAACTAAAGGGTTTTATTGCAGCACCATTCAACTTTCTTTCAAATAAACGCCTATGGGTTTTTCCAGGTAGGTATTATTTTAGCGATAATGATTTTGACATTCATAAATTGGATGAGATTAAAAGTGAGATAACAGCAAGAAGAGTTGAAAAAGAGCTAACCGGCACTTCTTTTGAGTCTTATAAACGGCATTTCACTCACCTGCATGGTCTGTTATCCAAAAACCGTCTTGAAAAACTTGTTTTATCGCGTATTAAAACCACCACAAAGATCAACAGGCAAAATGCTTCCGAATTTTTTCAACATTTGCGGCAAGTATATCCTCATGCAATGGTTTATATATTTAATCTTCCCGGTATTGGATTGTGGCTGGGAGCTACACCGGAGGCATTTCTCCGCTATGAAAACGGGTATTATGTAACTCAAGCAGTGGCAGGTACGCGCTCCTTAGACGCAGGGCGATCAAAATGGAGCGAAAAGGAAGTTAAAGAGCAACAATTGGTTACAGATTACATCAATGAAACACTTTATAAAAACGAAATCAGGGAATACTCTAAAAAAGGCCCTTCCAATTACCAGGCAGGAAATCTGCTACACATCAAAACCGATTTTAGCATTCCTGCATCGAACATTGAGCCGAAGCTTAACCAATTTCTTCATGACCTTCACCCAACTCCGGCCGTTTGCGGCATCCCGAAGAAAAGAGCCTATCATAATATCCTCCGCATCGAAGAACACAAGCGTGAATTTTATGCAGGATTTCTGGGGATTGCCGGCTTGGACGAAAAAATGCAGTTGTTTGTCAACCTTCGTTGCATGCAGGTGTTTGAAAAATACGGGGTCTTATATTTAGGGGGAGGTCTTACTAAGGACTCGGTTTTGGAAGATGAATGGCAAGAGACTGAACAGAAATCGCAAACGCTTTTAACCATAGCAGATAAATTATGAGTGGCTATAGTGATAAGGAAGGAATAAACCGGCTTGCAGATGTGTTGATTGATTTGGGGCTAAAGCGATATGTGATCTCCCCAGGTTCGCGCAATGCACCATTAATAAAAGTCTTTACAGCACATCCCAAAACCGGATGCCAAAGCATAGTGGATGAACGCAGTGCCGGCTATTTTGCGCTGGGCTTGGCCTTACGCACCAATGAGCCGGTGGGGTTGATTTGCACCTCGGGAACCGCCGTTTTGAATTATGGTCCGGCTATTGCTGAGGCATATTACCGGCAAATTCCCCTTATTGCCATCACCGCCGACCGTCCCGAGGAGTTGATCGATCAAAGGGAAGGACAAGCCATACGCCAGCAAGAGATTTTTAAAAATCATGTAAAAGCCTCCTGCCAGCTACCCCAGCAGCCCTATGATGAAGACCGGTTGTGGTATGGCGATCGCCTGGTTTCCGAAACCATTAACAAAGCGATGATATTTCCCAGGGGACCTGCGCATATTAATGTACCCCTGCGGGAACCCTTGTACGGTTCAGCGGATTATGCCGTAAAAAAACACAAAACCATACACATGGCCTCCGGGAGCAGCCGGCTGATGCAGGAAACAGTTAATCGATTTACCGGAAGCTTCAATGATCATGTAAAGATAATGATCCTTACGGGGACGCTTGGCCCGAATAAGCGTTTGGACAGCCTGCTGGCAGAATTTGCTGAACTACCTTCCGTAAGTGTTTTAACGGAACGCACCTCCAACTTAATGCAGGGCCGGTATCACCATTACATCGATAGGTTACTGAATGCTATGTCCGACAACAAAGCCGACTATGCCCCTGACTTACTGATTACTTTCGGAAATGATGTAGTTTCCAAGCAGATCAAGGCTTTTTTGCGCAACTATAAACCACAAGAGCACTGGCATATCGAACAAACCGATCGCCATACCGATACCTATAAAAGCCTTACCCATTTGATCCCGGTTACCCCCGAGGCCTTTTTTGAAGCTATCCAATCTGCTATCACACCGGCTGTATCCGGATATTCCCAATTATGGCATGATTTGGAAGAACAAGCTGCTGATCTTCATCATGGCTTTATGATAGATGCTCCCTGGTCCGACCTTAAGGCCTTTGAAGGGATCATGATGAACCTGCCGCAAAACAGTGTAGCTCATTTGGGCAACAGCACACCAGTAAGGTATGCCCTGCTTTTTTCTCCAAAAAAGGATGTGGAATATTATGCCAACCGCGGTACCAGCGGAATAGACGGGGTGGTCTCCACTGCGGTGGGATTTGCCCATGCTGATGAACGCATCAATACGGTTGTTACAGGTGATCTGAGCTTTTTCTATGATAGCAATGCCTTATGGAATAGCCAAATGCCGGCCAACCTCAGGATTATCGTGATCAACAATCAGGGGGGTAGTATTTTCCGCATCATCCCAGGCCCCGATACAACGGATGTGCTCGAATCCTATTTCGAAACCAAACAGGACCTCAACATCAGGAAAATGGCCGAGGTCTTCGGGTTGTATTATTATTTTTGTGATGAACAAAGCGATTTAGCCGGTGTTTTGAGTAAAACGTACCGGCAGCATGATAAGGCGGTCGTCATGGAAATTAAAACACCTGAAACGGAAAACGACCGCATACTGAAACAATATTTTAAAACCTTAAAAGGAGACTAATGGGAACAACAAGAAATTGGACAACGCTTAAAGAATATCAGGACATTAAATTTGAGATATTTGAAGGTATTGGTAAAATTACCATCAACAGGCCGCAGGTGCGCAATGCTTTTCGCCCGCAAACGGTCAATGAAATGATCGACGCTATGTACCAATGTCGTGAGAATAATGATATTAATGTGGTGGTATTTACCGGTGAAGGCGATAAGGCCTTTTGCTCGGGCGGTGATCAGGGCGTTAAAGGCAAAGGTGGTTATGTTGGGGAGGATAAAGTCCCCCGGCTTAATGTGCTCGATTTGCAACGATTGATACGCTCGCTGCCCAAGCCGGTGATTGCCATGGTGAATGGTTATGCCATCGGTGGTGGTCATGTGCTGCATGTGGTTTGCGACTTGACAATTGCCTCCGAAAATGCGATCTTCGGGCAAACCGGGCCTAAGGTGGGCAGCTTCGATGCCGGTTTTGGTTCTTCATATCTGGCAAGGCATGTGGGGCAAAAGAAAGCCCGTGAAATCTGGTTCCTCTGTCGTCAATACTCCGCCAAAGAAGCTGAGGATATGGGCTTGGTGAATAAAGTAGTGCCACTTGATCAATTGGAAGATGAAGTGGTGGATTGGTCCAAAACCATGATGGAGCGTTCTCCTATGGCCCTGCGTATGATTAAGATGGGCCTCAACGCCGAGCTTGACGGGCAGGCAGGTATACAGGAATTGGCCGGAAACGCCACACTACTATATTACCTTACAGAGGAATCGCAGGAGGGAAAAAACGCCTTCCTGGAAAAACGCAAACCCGATTTCCAGAAATATCCCAAGTTTCCATAAGGGAGAAGATTGACTTTCATAAAAGCAGCGGGCTTTTAAACCGTTGCCTTACTTAATAGGGGAAATATACAATGGTTTAAGGCCTGAAGAAAAACGTGAATACGGTAGCAAATTTTGATATATCCGGTGTGATTGAACACGATATTTATTCCGGAATTCATCCTTCATCGGTATCGGTTAAAGGATATAAATATACAAAATAAAAAACCAATAAAAAATAAAATTGCAGCGCACGAAGGTTTTTTTTGAACCATCATACGCTGCAATTTTCAGAATCATTAAGCAGTTATCCTTGCTTATTAAATATGCTGTCCAGTGTTGTTTGCAATTCCTCGCCACGCAGGTTTTTCTCGATGATGATCTGCTCAGGGTTAAGGAGGATATTGGAGGGAATGGAACGAATGCCGTACATTTTTCCGGCTTTATTGTCCCAGCCTTGCAGGTCGGATACATGGTGCCAGGTGAGGTTGTCGGCTTCAATAGCTTGTAGCCATTTGTCTTTCTTCTCATCGAAAGACACTCCCAGCACAGTAAAGCCATCCTTATGATGCTGCTGGTAGGCATCCACCACATTGGGATTTTCGCGGCGGCAGGGGCCACACCAAGAAGCCCAGAAATCAACCAACACATATTTACCTTTCAGTTCGGAAAGTGACATGGGATTGCCGGCGGTATCCTTCATTGTAAAATCGATGGCTGGCTTCCCTACGGCTACCCGTTTAAGTGTTTTAACTCGTTTTTTCAGCTTGTCGTAATAAACATTTTGATCTAGAACCGGATCAAGCTCAGTGGTCACATGATCGAGTTCCTTCAAATCGAATTGGTAAGCATTGCGGTAAACAACGTATGGGGCTACAGCCGATTTATTGTTTTCAACGGCATAGCTTACCATATAATCCTTTTTCTCATCCTGAATGGTTCCGTAGGTGGAATCGAATTTACTCATCAGGATCTCATTGCCTTCGTCGCTAGCTTTTTTCCATTTCTGATAAACCTCTTTCATACGCTGGTCGAATTCCTTGATCTGCGTAAGGTAATCCTCATAAGCATCCTGCGTGGCCGAACCTTTTACCTGGGGTTGATCCAGGCTGTCGATAAAAGTTTTGAGTTCGATCTCGGAGTTTTCCACAAAAAAGCGGGCACGCCCCTTATAATCATCAAAGGTTAAATAATAAACCTCGGGTGATTCCACGCTGCCTGTAAAACTAAACATCCCATCTTTGAATGTTGTGGAGTCGACTTTTACGAAATCCCCTTCTCGCACTTTCTGCAAATAAGCTTTTCCTTCGTCAACGCCTTTAATGGTTCCATTGATTGTATACTGGTCTCCCTTTTTTTCGTCTGTACCGCAAGCCATAAATAGAAGGGCGCTCAGTATCATAAGAGCAAAATTCTTCATATCAAATTATTTTATATTTAAATGTTCCCGTTAATTCGCTACGAAAATAACGAATACATAGCGAAAAGAATATCACCGGGCCGACATATCCAACACATTTAATTATGTGTAATATCAAGTAAACCCTACCTCCTTTTCTTCTTATAAAAGAAAAGGTACTGGGTAAGAATGATCACCAGCAGGGTAGCTAAGGTACTTATCCCGGCCCGGTATAAAGTGGTTAAAAATTCACTGAATCTGAATACTTCTATGAAAAACAGGGTAATATGGTGTAATAGAACCAGTATGAATGAATAGCTAAAGAACCACCTAAAACCCATGTCGCGTATGAGGGGCTGCATACCTGCGTCGTAATCCCTTCTGGATGAGAGATATTGAATCACCTTGGGACGCATGTAGGCCATAAAGGTTGCTGCTGCGGCATGCATTCCAATAGTGTTTGAAAAAAGATCAACACCCAGGCCAAGCAGAAAAGAGGTGAAGAGCAATGTCCATTTCCGGGTTTCCATGGGAAGCACCAGGATAAAGAAAACATAAAAATACGGATCGATATAGCCTCCGAAATTAATGCCGTCGAAAACCAGCACCTGTATGAAAATACAGATGAAAAACAAGATGATATGTTTCCCGTAATTAATCATCGGTGGTTTCCCCCTGTAGTTTTCTTTGTTCTTGCTGCATCAGGTTTTCAATAATATAACCATGACGGATAACGCTAAAATCGGTGCTTAATGCAATGGTAATATCATAAAAATTTTCTCCTGGCGGCAGTTCCACTTTCTTCACCGTCCCGATCATGATATTCGACGGAAAAATAAAGGAATAACCGCTGGTAATTACTGTGTCGCCTATATTTATGTTCACATGGTTGGGGATGTCGTTAAGGGTTGCATGGCGGTAATCCATCCCGTTCCATACCACCGAACCCAACTGGTTATTCTTCTTCAGTTTGGCGCTAATGCGGCTTTGCTTATGCAGGAGCGACATCACCGAACAATAATTCTTCGATACGCCCACCACAATTCCCACAATTCCGTTATGTGAAACCACACCCATGTCTTTCGCGACTCCCATTCGGCTGCCCTTGTTCATCATCAAGTAATTATTGCGCTTATCAATGGTTTTAGCGATGATTTCAGCCGGGCGATAGCGGAATTGCCGTTTAAATAAAGAGTCGTTAACGTAAAAACTACCTGTATCGGATACGTAATAGGCGCCGGGGGAGACATTTTTTAATTCCGCATACTCCCGGGTGAGCCTTTCGTTGGTTTGTTTAAGCGAAAAATATTCAGTAACACCGGTAAACGTGCTGTAGACCCCACCCGTAAGTTCGTTGGTGGCATTAATAATGGTGGCTCGCTGATAATTGGTATGCCTGACGATAAGCAAAACGGCTATCACTTCCAGCAACAGGAAGAAAAAGAAAAAATGAAACCGTTTTAACAATGCCAGCAGATACCGCATATCAAAATTTTAAAAACCCGCTGTGATAGTAGCGGGTATGGTTTATTTGATCAGGAATGTAAATTTATCAAAATTCTTCAATGCGATGCCAGTGCCACGGGCAACAGCTCTTAAAGGATCTTCGGCCAGATGGACCGGGAGTTTTGTCTTAAGTTGGATGCGTTTATCCATGTTGCGCAGCATGGCGCCGCCGCCGGCCAGGTATATTCCCGTTTTGAAAATATCGGCCGAAAGTTCCGGGGGAGTCATTTCCAGGGCATGCAAAACAGCCGCTTCGATTTTCGAAATGGATTTATCCAGGGCATGCGCAATTTCGGCATAGTTCACCGTAATTTCCTTGGGAACTCCGGTAAGCATATCGCGGCCATGCACCGCCAGGTCCTCGGGTGGGTTTTCAATTTCGGTCATGGCTGCCCCCACTTCGTGCTTGATACGCTCGGCTGTACGCTCGCCAATGCTTATATTGTGCTGCTTACGCATGTATTCTATAATATCGGTATTGAAATCATCACCGGCAATGCGGATGGATTTATTATTGACAATACCTCCCAGTGCGATCACAGCAATTTCACTGGTGCCACCTCCCACATCGATGATCATATTGCCTTTGGGTTCCATCACATCAATGCCAATCCCGATAGCGGCAGCCATGGGTTCGTGGATCAGACGGACTTCCTTGGCGCCGGCCTGCTCGGCTGATTCCTTAACGGCGCGCTCCTCCACTTCGGTGATGCCTGAAGGGATACAAATGACCATTTTTAATGCCGGAGGAAATAGAGTGTTTTTATTCCCGGTCATTTTGATCATTTCGCGTATCATGAATTCCGCTGCCTGAAAATCGGCAATAACACCATCGCGTAATGGTCGGATGGTCTTGATGTTTTCGTGTGTTTTGCCGTGCATCATCAGGGCTTTCTTGCCCACAGCAATGATCTTGCCTGTACTGCGCTCGAGGGCGACTATCGAGGGTTCATCTACAACAACTTTATCATTATATATAATGAGGGTGTTGGCGGTGCCAAGGTCAATGGCAATCTCTTTGGTGAAGAATGAAAAAATTCCCATATTCTTTTGTTATAATAGTATCATCATTTATTGTTTGTTCCATTTTAATGTTTAAAGTGCCTGAATCCGGTGAATACCATCCGCATACTGTGTTCGTTGCAGTAATCGATAGATTCCTGATCCCGTTTTGATCCTCCGGGTTGAATAACGGCATTAATGCCCTCTTTATTGGCTAATTCCACCGAATCGGAGAAAGGAAAAAAGGCATCGGAAGCCATTACGGCGCCCTTGAGATCGAACTCAAAGGTTTTTGCCTTGGTAATGGCTTGTTTGAGGGCGTCAACCCGTGAGGTTTGCCCAATGCCGCCTGCCACCAATTGTTTATTTTTGGCTAATGCAATAGCATTTGATTTAAAGTGTTTTACAATTTTATTGGCAAAAACAAGGTCTTCGGCTTCTTGTTCATCCGGCTTTTCGGTGGTTGTATTGGTCCAATCATTCGGGTTTTCCATATGTTCATCCTTGCTTTGCTCAATAACGCCGTTTAACAGTGACTTGAACTGGTTTTTACCGAAATCGAACGATTTTGATACCAGTATAATACGGTTTTTCTTGGTCCTGAGCTTCTCCAGCGCCCCATCTTCATAAGCGGGAGCAAGGATCACTTCAAAGAATATCTTGTCGATTTCATTAGCGGTTTCTTCGTCCACGGTACTGTTGCAGATCAACACTCCGCCAAAAGCTGAAACCGGGTCACCGGCCAGGGCATCTTTCCAGGCATCGACCAGTTTTGGCCGTGATGCCACACCGCAAGCATTGGTATGCTTCATCACTACAAAAGTGGGTTCTTCAAATTCACTGATCAGGCCAATGGCTGCATCGATATCAACCAGGTTATTATATGAAATAGCTTTTCCATGTATTTGTTCGAATACCTCGTCGAGCTTGCCATAATAGGTTCCTTCCTGATGGGGATTTTCCCCATAGCGAAGCACACGCGGATGCGGAATGCTTTGCTTAAAGGTGCGCACCGGTTCATCGGCCTTGATGTATTCAAAGATCATGGTATCGTAGTGGGAAGTGAGCTCATAAGCCAATACCGCAAAGCGTTTTCGATCGGCCAGGTCGGTGGCGCCTCGTTTGCTCTCCAGTAATTGTATCAATTCCTCGAAATAATAGGCTGAGGGAACTACCAGTACATCATTGTAATTTTTTGCTGCTGCCCGGATGAGCGAAATGCCGCCAATGTCGATATTCTCAATGATTTCATCGTGCGACACCCCGGCTTTAACCGTGTCTTCAAACGGATATAGATCAACGATTACCAAGTCGATGGAGGGGATCTCATATTTGCTCATGTCGCCTGCATCTTCGGTGTTGAAGCGGCGTGCCAGAATGCCCCCAAAGACTTTGGGATGAAGTGTTTTGACCCGCCCCCCCAAAATGGAGGGGTAGGAGGTGAGCGACTCAACCGGTGTAGCTTCAATACCCAGTTGATTAATATGATTGAAGGTGCCTCCTGTAGAATATATGGTTATACCCAGCTCATTGAGCAGTTTCACTACTCGTTCGAGGTATTCTTTGTTATAGACTGAAATTAATGCACTCCTAATTTCCTTATTGTTTTCCATTTCCTATGTTTTTATTTGCACAATGCTCTGCTTGCCCTCAAGTCATTAAGCCTGCAATTTTATGAAATTTAGGCGAATCACCAATATTATTTTGTAAGATTAATCGTGAATTTATTGACATCAAAAATACCGAATAAATCGTAATTTTGTTCTTGCGTAATGCCCATGCTGTATGAAAATAATTTTGTTTGCCAAACTGTTAAAGGAGAGTTTCCTGTTTGCCCTCAGCGCAATAATGGTCAATAAGACCCGTACCATATTGTCGCTTCTGGGCATCACCATTGGAATATTTTCAATAATTTCAGTATTCACGGTTTTCGACTCCCTGGAACTTAAGATCCGCTCGAGTATCGCGCAGTTGGGCAGCAATGTGCTTTTCATTCAAAAGTGGCCTTGGGCTATGAACGAACCCGATTATCCCTGGTGGAAATACATGAATCGTCCCGAGCCGACTTATGCCGAAATGGAAGAAATTCAAAGGCGGAGTAACACAGCTGATGTGGCAGCATTTATGGCTTCGGTGAATAGAAATGCCAAATACCGCGATAAAACCATTGAAAGTGTGGATGTACAGGCTGTTTCGCATCACTTCGACGAGGTGTTTTATTTTGAGATGGCCAAAGGCCGTTATTTTTCACATTCCGAATCGGCAACCGGCCGGAATGTTGCCATCATAGGGCATGACATTGCTGTAAACCTGTTTGAGAAAACCGATCCCACCGGAAAAGACATCAAAGTATTCGGGCATAAAGTAAATGTAATTGGGGTGATTAAGGAGCAGGGGAATGAAAACTTCGGTAATTCATTTGATGATTCCATGATCATACCGGTTGTTTTTGCCCGCAACTTTCTCAACATCAACTCAGGTGTTAATGGTGCCGCCATTGTTGTTAAAGCGCGTGAAAACATTTCCAACCGGCGCATGGAAGATGAAATGCGAGGCATTATGCGATCAATCAGAAGGTTGAAACCGGGAGCCGACGATGATTTCGCCATTAACGAAACCAGTATCATCTCCAAAGGCTTCGATAGCCTGTTCAGTGTAGTGTCGATGGTGGGATGGATCATAGGAGGTTTTTCATTGCTGGTGGGAGGTTTCGGCATTGCCAATATCATGTTTGTATCGGTAAAGGAGCGTACCAGCCAGATCGGCATCCAAAAATCGCTTGGAGCCAAAAAATATTTTATTATGATGCAGTTTTTATTCGAAGCCGTATTCCTTTCACTTTTCGGTGGAATTGTAGGATTGATCATTGTTTTCACCGGTGCCCAGCTTATTTCTTCAGCCACCGGCTTTGAATTGATATTAACCGAAGGAAACATCATCTTGGGAGTGGCGGTTTCCATTATTATAGGATTAATATCAGGTATCGTACCGGCATATAATGCATCCAAACTCGATCCGGTGGAAGCCATGCGGTATTCGTTCTAAACTAAAAGCTAATCTTATGTCTGAAACTTTTAAGCCACTAAAAATACGCCATTTGGTTATCTACTTTATCGTTATTCCTATGGTGGGCGATACGGTCAACACAGCCAGCAGACTGGAACAGCTGACCAAATCATACAGCACGGATATCATCATTTCGGAAAAAACACGGTACGGACTTGATCATCAATTTACCATTGAACCGCTTTCAAAAACTACACTGGCTGGAAAAAAGGAAGCTATCATGGTTTACACCGTAAAATAGACTTCCATTTAAACATCGCCTTGCATCATAGCGTTTAACCATAAATTAATACGACTGCGGCAATAATCGCCGTTTTTTGGAGTAATTATAGATTGACGTTGAATAAAAAGTGAAGGAAACGATGAGTAAGAAGTCGATTTTAATTATTATGGATGGCTGGGGAGAAGGTAACAAGACGCGCTCCGACGTGATTGCCAATGCCAACACCCCCTATGTTGACAGCTTGTATGAAAATAAAGATGTGGCCCGTGCCTATTTGCGTACATCCGGTGAATATGTTGGTTTGCCCGAGGGACAGATGGGCAACTCCGAAGTAGGCCACCTGAATCTGGGTGCCGGACGTGTTGTTTATCAAGACTTAGTGCGTATTAACAAGGCTGTAAAGGAAAATACTATTGAAGATAACGAAAAGCTGAATGAGGCTTTTCAATATGCCAAAGATAATAATAAGCAGGTGCATTTTCTCGGCCTGGTTTCCGATGGCGGTGTACACGCTTCCACAAAACACCTGATGAAGTTGGTGGAAATGGCCTCGGAACGCGATCTGGAAAAGGTTTTTGTACACGTATTGACCGACGGTCGTGATACCGACCCCAAGAGCGGGCATGGCTATGTGAAAGAATTGAACGACTTCATTAAAAATACCTCCGGTGAGATTGCTTCCATTTGCGGACGTTACTACACCATGGATCGCGACAAACGCTGGGACCGGATAAAGCGTGGTTATGACCTGTTGCTGAAAGGCGAGGGCGAGCAATACACCGACCCTTTAACAGCCATCGCCGATTCATATGAGAAAGGCGTAACCGATGAATTTATTGAGCCCAAAGTGATGGTGGATGATAACGGAAACCCCAAAACAACCGTGCAGGAAGGCGATGTGTTCATCTGCTTCAATTTCCGTACCGACCGTTTGCGGCAGATCACCCGTGTGCTTACCCAGGAAGATATGCCCGGCCACGGCATGCAAACCGTGCCCCTGGAATATTACACCATGACCCGCTATGATGAATCCTTCAAGGACATCAATATAATATTCGACAAACAGGAAATCCCCAATACCATGGGCGAATACCTGGCCAGCCTCGGTAAAACGCAGTTGCGCATAGCCGAGACCGAAAAATATGCCCACGTTACCTTTTTCTTTAACGGTGGCGAGGAAAAGAAATTCGAGGGCGAAGACCGCATCCTGATTGATTCGCCACAGGAAGTGCCCACGTACGACCATAAGCCTTCCATGAGCGCTTTTGCAGTAAAGGATGCTGTGGTAAAGGAGATCAAGCGGAATCACTACGATTTCATTGTGCTGAATTTTGCCAACCCCGATATGGTTGGCCATACTGGTGTTTACGAAGCCATTGTGGAAGCCGTTGAAACCGTCGACCAGTGCGTGAAGGAAGTCACCGAAGCGGCCCTGGAGCAGGACTATTCCATCCTCATCACCGCCGATCACGGCAATGCCGACAATGCCGTAAATGAAGACGGATCGCCCAATACGGCCCATTCCACCAACCCGGTTCCCTTGTTCCTGCTGGATAAGGATTACAAAGCCATCAAACCCGGCAAGCTGGCCGATGTTTCACCGACCTTGCTCAAGGTGATGCAAATCGACATCCCCAAAGAGATGACCGGCGAGGTGCTGGTGGATTAAGCATGACTTGCTTTAAAAGTTATTGTTAAGGCGTTGGATAGCTGCTACCTGCTTGCGCGGATTTGTAATCCGCTCACGGGTTTATGGCATGGAATACAAATCCACGCCAGCTCGACACTTAGCGGGGCTTAAGGTTTCCAACCCTTCACCCGGCTCAAAGGAGTAGGTTCAGGGATTTTAAACCTCGCTCCTCATAAACCCATTATTGCAACGCATAGATTTCAAATCCCCGAAGGGGTTGGAAACCCTTCTCCGCTTCAACAAGCACAAATATTCATTTTTATTCGTGCATTCGTGGCAACACCAAATGCGCACCACTATTTTTAATGGCATATTCCCAAATTTCCTTATCAGACATTCGCGGATCAAGATCAACAATGTGCATGAAATTATCCTTGTTAAAATAACTAAAGTACTTTGGCAGATTCACATCAACCAGGAATCGGTAATTATTTGGATTGGAGGTCATAATTCAGGATGCTTTTATCGGTTATGCTTTTAGCAAAGTCAAGACATGCCTGTATATCTTCCTTTTCCAATGATGGGTAAGCTTGTAAAATATTATCCGTGGTTTCACCGGCCGCAAGATATTCCAGTATGCTTGAAACGCTTATCCGCATTCCTCTAATGACGGGTCTTCCATTGCAAATGGCAGGGTCTGCCGTTATTCTGTTAATTGCTTTTTCCATTTTACTTTATTTAACCAACGAATTTAATACATTTCCATTTTAGATAAAAGCAGATGTCATAATTTATTGCATAACGAGAAATCAATCCACTACACATTAAGACGAGGGAATTGTTTCGGCACGCGTTAAGTTCCTGCAAAACGATAGGTCGGCGCAATTACTTCTCTATGCTGCAATTCGCTTCAAACGCGCGCCAGCTAACCATTTAGTGGTAAGCTCCGGTGTAGTCCGCTAATCAACGCGAATTACCCTCGAATTTTCGCTAACAGGTATTAGCATTTATTTGCGTTGGATAGCCGCTACCTGCTTGAGCGGATTTGTAATCTGCTCACGGGTTTATGGCGTGGATTACAAACCCACGCCAGCTCGACACTTAGCGGGGCTTAAGGTTTCCAACCCTTCACCCGGCCTATAGGCGCAGGCTCAGGGATTTGAAACCCTTCTCTGCTTCTGCAATCCGCTCCAAACGTGCGCCAACGATCGTTCTTGCTTAAAGCAACCCGGCAGGCTTTTCAATCTCATCCAATCTAATTAATATGATACCCCTGCCCCTGCTGCTCCATGGCGCGGTAAATTTCATAGGCTTCTTCATTCAGTGGATAATCCCAGCAGCCCTGCCGGTGAAAAAGCGCTCCGCCAAAGCCGGTCTTGAAGCGATAGAGCCCGTACATGGGATGAGAAGGATCGGGGGTTTGGGCTACGCCAAATATGTCGTATTCGGTGCAGCCGTCTTGCCGGGCGCGTTTTATGGCCTCCCATTGCAAAGCGTAGGTAGCCATTTTATTTCTTTTTGTGTTGGATGAAGCCCCATAAAGATAAGTGGCTCTACCACCTGCGGTTGCCAAAAACATGCCTGCCAGGGCATCACCCTCGGCTTCGGCAAGCAGGAGGTGAACCTTGGCCGGCGACAAAGTCTCTTCAGCCTTGGTTTTCAGCACAGCACGAAAATAATCCAGGTTATCAGATATGATACCGTTGCGCTGAGTGGTTTGCCTGTATAGATCATACCACACCGGCAGGCTTTCGCCGGTAACTTCATGTACCTGAACGCCTCTGCGATAAGCAAGCCGGATATTATATCTTGTTTTGGCTTTCATTTGTTTTAGCATGGATTCTTCATTTCCCTTCAGGTCAAGAAAAACGGTATGTGAAGGGAGCACATCCGAAGGCGCTTTTCGCAGATTCCATTCTTGGGTATCGAAATTCATGCGGAATTCCCGGGTGCGGGGATTGGGGTTGCCCAGCCAGTTGCCCCGGTCGTCATAGCGGTTGTGGTCATCTATCCAGGGTGAGCGCCAGGCCAGGTCGTAGCGGATCAGAATGCAATTGCCAGGTAGGTAAGGTCGTAATGATTCGGAAAGCTCCTCCAGGTAGGGGCCACGTTTATCTTCATCGGGTTTCATGGTAGGGCCGTAAGGAACATAGGCAAGCTGCAGATCAGCAGAAACAGGCCGGATGATAACCAATAAGTCATCGGTTTCTTTTTGCTCACAACATTGTGAACCGCTTGGATCAGGATGCTCCTTCACTTCCGACGATTTTACCTTTATATCAAAAGCCCGGGTGCTTAATCCGTGATTTTGCTTTACCCGTGCCCAAAAAGCTGTTTGCTGAAGCAAAGGCGTTGAATGAATAAACTTAGTAGTTTTTGGCGCTACTTCAATAAACATAGACGCTGTTTTACTTGAGAAACGACAAAATTATGAAAGAAAAATCATTTAGCGATAAGCTGGGCAACACATTTTTGAGTTATGATATTTTTAAAAATTAGATATTTCCCTAATTCTTAGCCGAATCTTATGCAAATAATTTTTCATTTTCATACAAGCCACAATATTCAGGGGATTTAGAGGTTGTTAATACTTTATACGAGAAAAGGTTTCACAATCAAATTTGATTTACTAACTTTACATCTCAAAACGAAACTACATGGAAAAACGCTGGGTTATTAAGCAGGCAGGAGACAAGGAGAAAGTCCGGGAATTATCCCGCGTGCTTAATATCAGCACACAACTTGCCAATTTACTGTATCAGCGGGATATTACTACATTTGCCGAAGCCAAGGCCTTTTTCCGCCCAGAACTCTCCAACCTCCATGAACCATTCCTGATGAAGGACATGGAATTGGCCATTGAACGCATTGAAACGGCTATCAGGAATCATGAAAAGATCATGATCTATGGTGATTATGACGTGGATGGCACCACTGCCGTGGCATTGGTTTATTCCTTTTTTAAAAATATTTACAGTAATCTCGATTTTTATATCCCCGACCGTTACTCCGAGGGATATGGTATTTCATACAAAAGCATCGATTATGCCGTTGAAAATGGTTATTCACTGGTAATTGCGCTCGACTGCGGCATTAAGGCCGTTGATAAAATGGAATATGCCACCAGCCATCACATCGACTTTATTATTGCCGATCATCACCGCCCCGCTAGCCAATTACCTAAGGCTTTTGCTGTGCTCGATGCGCAGCGTCCCGATTGCCATTATCCTTATAAAGAATTATCGGGTTGTGGCGTTGGTTTTAAATTGATACAGGCCTATGCCCAAAAAAATAACATTCCATTTAATCTTATAATGCCTTATCTCGATCTGGTTGCCATTAGCATTGCCAGTGATATTGTCCCCATTACGGGCGAAAACCGGATATTGGCTTATTACGGATTAAAACTCATCAACAGCAATCCCCGGCCTGGCGTAGAGGCTATTTTGAAATACAGCGGTTTAAACCGCCGCAAGGAGAATTATCAAAACACAAAGCAGCAAGCCTTTAAACGCGAGTTGAACATCAACGATATGGTTTTCCTTATCGGGCCAAGGATCAACGCTGCCGGGCGGATGAAAAGCGGAAAAGATTCGGTTCGCTTACTGATTGCCGAAAACATCGAAAAAGCCGATGAACTGGCCAATGAGATCAATGAATTCAATAACGAACGGAAAAATCTCGATAATCAAATCACGCAACAGGCCCTGGAAATGATCAGGGATCAGGAAGAGGACAAGGGTTATAAATCTACAGTGGTATACAATCCCAATTGGCACAAAGGTGTTATCGGTATTGTAGCCTCAAGGCTTATCGAGCATTATTACCGGCCCACTGTGGTACTTACCAAATCCAATGGTTTGATCACCGGTTCGGCTCGCTCGGTTAAAGATTTCGATGTGTACGATGCCATAGATGCATGCAGTGATTTGCTGGAGAATTTCGGCGGTCATAAATACGCTGCCGGTCTTAGCCTGGATCCTGGCAACCTCGAGGCTTTCAGGAAGCGGTTTGAAGACGTGGTGTCGCAAACCATCGAAGACCACATGCTGGTTCCCGAAATCGAGATCGATGCCGAGATCAAGCTTAGTGACATCAGTGGTAAATTTTTCCGCATCCTCAAGCAATTTGCTCCTTTCGGGCCCGGTAATATGGCGCCAGTTTTTAAAACCAATGGGATAGTCGATACGGGTTACGGCCGTATTGTAGGTAAAAATCACCTTAAATTGAATGTGGTTCATCCCGATATATCAACCTTGCCATTTTCAGCCATTGCATTCCAGCAAGGTGATCATCTGAGTAAAGTTACGCGGGGCCAGCGGTTTAGCATCTGCTATCATTTGGAGGAAAACCAATGGAATGGCTCAACTACATTGCAATTAAGGATAAAAGATATGAAACTCGAACCTGTTCATACTGATGAGGAGGAAGAGGAGATTACCAGCCCATTAGAACGCGGACAATCAGAATAACCGCAAATATCATTAATAGCATACCAACAATTTTATTAATCCATAATTGTATCCTGGGGCGGAGATAGGGTTTGATCTTATTACCCACGTAACTCTTCAGGAGATCGGTGGCAAAAACGGTGGCAATAGTACCTAAAAAGAAAGTGAAGGCATAATTGAGCAGTTCTCCCTTTTCGGCATGGCTGCTTACCCACCCCATAGCGGCAAGCCAGAAAAGAATGATGAACGGATTGGCAATGTTTAAAAGGAATCCTTTGACAATGTAGGCAAAAGGCCCCGGAATCTTTGTAGGTGTTACATAATTAGCGCTGCGGCGTTTTAGTACTTCCGGTTTCCGGCTGAAAGTAACCAGGCCGAACCCAATGAGCACCATCCCTCCGATTATACCGATGTACAGCTTATTGTTAGGATTGGCGAAGATGTGGGCAATACCGAAATAGCTAATGGTTATCAGGACAAGGTCGCTTATCGATATCCCAATGGCCATAAATAACCCTGACCGGAATCCCCGGTTGATACCGGTTTGTATAATTGAGAAAAATGCAGGACCTAATGTTATCGCAATAATCAGCCCAAGCACTACACCCTGAAAGAAGATTCCTACCATAATTACTCCTTAGCGTAATACTCTTTCAAATATTGTTCCCACTTGTCGATTTGTTGATTCTTTAAGACCCTTGGGAATTTGTTCTGACCGCCCTCCTTGTTGTGCAATTTCATCCAGTCGTAAAACACTTTGGTGGGATGTATTTCAACAATCACATCTTTAATGGCTGCAATACGTTCAACCCGGTAATCGTCGTTAAGCTTTTTAAGATTGGCGTCAAGTTCCGCTCTTGCCATCTCCGGATCGATATGGCTATCGGTTCCCAAATACCACTTATGGGCAAACATGGTTTCATATTTAATGCCGCATATGGTAAATTCGCGCACTTCGATGTTATGATCATCCTCAAACATCTCAACAGCCCGGTTCATATTTTCCTGTGAGAGATGCTCCCCGCACAGATTGAGGTAATGCTTGGTACGCCCTGTAATCACTATCTCACAAAGGTTTTTGTCGGTGAATTTAATGGTGTCACCTATCAGGTAACGCCAGGCGCCTGCCGAACTACTTAACAACAGCGCGTATACCTTATTTTCTTCAACCTGTTCAATGGTCAGGGTTTCGGCTTCGGGTTTGATGTAGCCTTCCTGATCGAAATTATGATCATTAAAGGGAACAAATTCGTAGAATAGCCCATTGTCCAGGATCATTTGCATCGATTTGGTATCAGGCCTTGATTGGTAGGCGATAAAGCCCTCGGAAGCCAAGTAAGTTTCGATATAAGTGAGCGGCCGGGCCAATAACTTTTCAAAACCTTTTACATAAGGTGAAAATGAAACACCACCATGAACATAAATGGAAAGGTTGGGCCAGATATCATGTATGGTCTCAAGGTTATAATGGTCGATAATGCGCTCGAGTAATATCTGCAGCCAGGCCGGCACTCCTACTATAACACCGATGTCCCAGTCTTTGGCTTTTTTTACGATCTCGTCGAGTTTCACTTGCCATTTTCGTTCCTTGGAGATTCGCTTCCCCGGCTTGTAAAAATGCTGGAACCAGAAAGGGATGTTCGAAGCGGTAATTCCGGAAAGATCTCCTTCGTAATAGGTGCCGTTGTATTGCAGGTGTGTGCTTCCGCCGAGCATCAGTATGCCGCGTTCATAAAATTCCACCGGAAAATTATAACGCGCCAGTGAAAAGATCTGGCGTATACTGGTTTTCTTGATCGCCCTGAGCATATCATTGGTCACCGGGATATGTTTACTTGATGATTCGGAGGTGCCTGAGCTGAGGGCAAAATATTTCACCCTCCCGGGCCAGCATACATAGGGTTCACCGTTAAGCATGCGGTACCACCAATTTTTAAAAATGGCGTTATAATCATGTATGGGCACGCGCTCTCTAAAGCTGCTAATAATATCCTTTTGCTGAAGAATACCAGAAAAGCGGTAATACTCCCCAAAATGCGTATATTGGGCAGTCCGCAACAATTTCTTCAGCACCCTGGTTTGAGCCTTGTATCCGTCAACCGTCTGTTTCCTCAATTCCGAAGGCATCTTGCTGCGCAATTCAATGGCTCGTTTAACTATGGACCCTATTATTGGCATTCATTATGCAGTTTTGGATTCGGCGTAAAATTAAATAAAATATTTAAACTGCCCAGTTTATTGCTGCCTCTATAGATGTTGATAATAAAAGGATACATAAGTTTGTATTAAATTAAGAGCATGTTTGCCGGATTTGGTATCTTTATCCTCCTGAATTTATAATAAATCACTGGTCGATATGCGGAAAGCACTGAAAATATTGGGCTACCTGTTGGGAGCCATATTGGTTTTTTTGGCTGTACTCATCATATATGCTTCCTTCACCGATTATAAGCCTGCACTGGTTGAAGAGCTGCCCGTGGAAGGGCATTCAAACGATCTCACCATTCAAGATAAGCATTTATCATTAATAAGCTGGAACATCGGATATGCCGGGCTGGGTAAAAGCATGGATTTCTTTTACGATGGCGGTGAAATGGTACGGCCCTCTCATGATACCTACCGGCAACATTTGAACGCAATCCTGGATGTGCTTTCGCAGCACGACACCATCGACTTTATTCTATTACAGGAAGTTGACCAAAATGCCCGGCGAAGCTTTCATACGAATCAACAATTAATGCTGAACAGCGTTCTGGAGCGCTATTCTTCGGTATTTGCCACCAATTATGATGTGGAGTTCGTTCCTTTGCCTTTTACTTCACCCATGGGAAAGGTGGATGCCGGATTGATGACATTAGGGCAATACCAGCCTGTAGAGTCTAAGCGTCATGCCTTCCCCGCTAATTATTCCTGGCCGAAAAACCTGTTTATGCTCGACAGATGCTTTATTCTCACCAAATACATATTATCTAACGGTAAATACCTGGTACTGATCAATACCCATAATTCGGCTTTTGATGCAGGGGGCAAGCTTCGCAAACAACAGTTGGAGAAATTGAAAAAGTTTATGCTTAAAGAATTTAAAGCAGGCAATTATGTGATAGCCGGTGGTGATTGGAACCTCAACCCGCCATCGTTCAATCCCGGAGATGTAAATGCCGGTTACCAGGCCGAGGCGCTTGGAACACCGGTGGATAAGGATATTTTCCCCGAAAACTGGCAATGGGTTTTTGATCCTGAGTTACCTACCAACCGGGATGTAAGCAAACCATTTGATAAGCAATCCACTAAAACCACCATCATCGATTACTATGTGGTTTCACCCAATATAAAGGTGGATAAAATTAAAACCATCGATCTTCAATTCCGCAGCAGCGACCATCAACCGGTGTTAATGGAGGTGATGCTGATGGAATAATGAACTATCCTGTTTCAGGGTTTAAAAAATCATCCTGAAAAATGTTTATTTTGGAATATTATGGTTGATAATCATATTCACCAAACTCCATGCTCTTTGCCCCATGCTCCATGCATTTTAAACAATCGAGGTATATGTTTAAACATTGATTCTCTCCTGAATACTAAAGTGATGAATAAAACAGCTTACGCCTCCTCCCAAAACATCTCCGCCGCAATTCCGTCAGCAAATAGTTTTCCGCTATTGGTGAGGTACAGGGTGTTTTGGTCGAACATTAGCTTACCTTCATTTAGATAAGGCAAGGCTGCTTTCTCACAAATATTCCGGTATTCCGTGCCGAATGCATTTTCGATATGCTGCAGATTGCAGCCCCAGCTGGTGCGAAGGGATGTCATTACATATTCATTATAACGTTGGTGAAGCGACAGGGTTTCTTTTTCATAAACTTCGTCTTTAAAATCGGTCTGTTTAACATACTTCCCCACACTGGCCACATTCCATTGGCGTGATTCGCCGTTGAACGAATGTGCAGAGGGGCCCAATCCCAGGTAGTTGCCACCAAGCCAATACAAGCTGTTATGTTTTGAATATTGGCCCGGCTTGCAAAAATTAGAGATCTCGTAATGTTTATAACCGTGCCCGGCCATTGCTTTGGTGAGGATCTCAAAATGACGCACCTGCTGCTCATCAACAACCGGATTCATCTTCCCTTTCCTGATCAGGGTATGTAAGGCCGTTTTGGGTTCCACGGTAAGGGCATAGGCTGAAATGTGCGGGATTTTATAGGAAAAGACTTTATCGAGGTTGTGTTTCCATTTATCTTCCGTTAACCCGGGAATGCCGTAAATCAAATCAACAGTTAAGTTATCATAGCCATAGTTTAAGGCAAGCCGGATACAATTTTCAGCTTGTCCGGCATTATGAACCCGGTTTAAATAATGAAGATCATCATCGAAAAACGATTGTATGCCGATACTGAGGCGGTTCACCCCGGTTTTCTTCAAGGCGGTAAGCCATGCTTCATCGATATCATCCGGATTGGCTTCCAGGGTGATCTCGGGCGTTGCAATGATCCGGTAATGTTTACTGATGTCATCGATCAGACCTTGGATTTCCCGGTCACCTAATAATGAAGGTGTTCCTCCGCCGAAATAGATGGTGCGCACTTCTTCATTGCCAATATAATCTTTGCGTTGCCTTAATTCGCGGTGCAGCCCTTCGAGTAACTGCGGTTTCATCCGGGTAGAGGCAATGGAGAAAAAGTTGCAGTAGTGGCACTTTTGCCTGCAAAACGGGATGTGTAGATAAATTCCTGCCATCAGGCTTGTTCCTTGTTTACCAGGTTTTCTTCCAATTTTTCACCCAGGTCTTTGTGCTTTTTCAGTACAATACGGAACGTGGTACCCTTACCCGGTACCGAAGCTTTAACATAGATCCGCCCGTTATGATAGTTTTCGATGATGCGTTTAGAGAGTGATAGACCTAACCCCCAGCCCCGTTTCTTGGAGGTTACCCCGGGCTTGAAGATGTTTTTAAACTGTGACTTTTGCAAGCCTTTGCCGGTATCATTCACATCAATTATCACATGTTTATCCTTTTCATCTTCAAAAATATTGACACTTACCTTGCCTTCGCCTTCTATGGCATCGGCTGCATTTTTACAAAGGTTTTCGATCACCCACTCGAAAAGGTATCTGTTGAGCGGGGCCCTTATAATGCGATCTTTCGGGTGATTGATCTCAAACTTAACCTTGCGCGATGTTCGGGCCTTGGCATAATGAATGGACTCCCGGATAACTTCCAGAATATTTTCATGTAACAGATTAGCCTCGGAGCCGATCTTCGAAAACCGCTCGGTAATGGTTTGCAACCGGCCCAGATCCTTTTCAATTTCCTTAAGCGTGTTCTGATCCAAACCGTTACGCATTTTCAATAGCTCAAGCCATCCGTACATCGACGAAAGCGGTGTTCCCAACTGGTGTGCGGTTTCTTTGGCCATGCCCACCCAAACCTGGTTTTGTTCCGATTTTCGGGCGACGCTGAACAACAGATAGGCTATGATGAGAAATACCCCGATCACCGCGAACATAATATAGGGATAATAGCGTAACTGCTTAAGCAGGAAGGAATCTTTATAATAAATAAACCGCGGCCCCTGGTCGGCCAGGTCAATTTTGATGGGATCGTTCTCATAAGCCATCTCATCCAGGGTTTGATTGATGTATACCGAATCATTCACATTTGTGGAATCGATGTTCCCGTATGCTACAACATCCTCGCGGGCGCTATCGGTAATGATCACCGGCACACTGGCTGAGTTGATTACATCGGTAAAAAAGGACTGGATATGATCATTAAGCAATTCCCGCAATTGAGTAAAAACACGCGAATCTTTGTAGTAAAAAAAATTGATGTTCCCCGAGTTGTAATCAAAAGCGATAGGGGGATATTTGGTAAACTCCTCCTGCAATTTATCGGTTAACCGGTGAACGGTATCCGGATCAAAGCTTACATTATTCACCGAAATAATTTCACCATTGGGCTCAGTGAGAATGACCGGTATAGTGGTGTTTTTCGATATAATGCTGGAATAAAAGGTGATGTCTTCCGAATTATCGGCGC
>JAIPAP010000036.1 GCA_021740045.1 Bacteroidales bacterium | reverse complement strand
GTGGCAGCCAATCCAGCCCATTCGAATGCTTTAGCGTAAACCATGTAGCCTGTAAATGCCGAAAACGCTACCGGCAATGCAATGGTTATTTTACCAAGGGATAATATGTCTTTAAATAAAGTAGGTTGCTGCTTATTCTTCTTCATCAATGGTTTTCAAGAATTCAACAATGGCATCGATATCCGCATCGGAGAGCTCCTCTTTGTATGAAACCATTTGACCTTCGCGGTAGCCTTCAACAATATCAACATTAGGCTGGTATATGGATCGTTTAATGTATTCCTTATCCACGGTGATCTGGCGTTCATCACCATCGGTGGTTACCATTTCGGTTTTACCCCAAAGGTTTTTAAAGGTGGGGCCAACGAGCTTGGTGCCATCCAATGAATGGCAAGAGACGCAGCCCAGGCGCTCAATGATTTGCTTTCCGGCTGTGCCGGGTTTGGCTTCTTCCCCTTCGGCTGTCGCTACTCCGGTAGTATCGGCTATCCAGCTTTTAAACTCCTCCTGGGGCAACACCTCAACGGTGGTGGTCATGTAGGAGTGCCGCAAGCCGCAATATTCAGCGCAGAAAAGATCGAAGCTGCCCGTTTTATTGGCCTGAAACCACATTTGTTTGGTCCTTCCGGGAACCATATCTTCTTTTACCCGGAATGCCGGTATATATAATGAATGAATAACATCCCTTGAGATCAGGTCGAGGACCACAGGTTCACCCTTGGGAATATAAAGCTTTTCGCTGGTTTTCCCGTTCTCATATTCAAAGGAAAACTTCCACATCCGGGCAATGGATTTAACCTTCATGGCATCTTCGGGAATATCGTGCATGGGGCGCCAACCTGACCAGCCAAAATAGAACATTACCAGCACCAGGATGGTGGGGACTACAGTCCAGACTATTTCGAGTGCCGTGCTTCCTTTAATTTGGGTGGCCTTGGGATGACGTTTTTTATTATAACGGATCACAAAGTAGATCATCGTTACCGTTAATCCGATAAGGAATGCAAACGAAATTCCCAGGATCACCATAAAAGCAGTGTCGACACCTTCTGAATAATTGGAAATACCTTGATACATATCTTTTTATCGATTTAGCGATATAAATAGTCAAAAAATGTTACCACAATAACGGCTAAAAATACTAATAATACAAAAATGACCATGATGCCGAACACCTTCTGATCGAATTTGAGGTGCATAAAATACACCAATACCAGGGCGGCTTTAAGCCCGGCAATGATCATTGCGGCGGAGGTATTATAGGGCCCGAGTTCAACCCGCGTAATAGCCACGGTTAAAAATGTGAAAAACAGTAGCCCCAAAAGAACCAGGCTGATCGTTTTATAACTTGTAATATGTTGATCATCTTTACTCATCGCATTCGGTTTTTATTAATGAATAAGATAAAATAAGGGAAACAAAAAGATCCAGATAACGTCTACCAGGTGCCAGTAAAGGCCGCCGTTTTCGAGCAGGGCAAAACGCTCGGGGTTCACTTTGTCATTTATAACGTAACGGACCACAAACCCAATGATAATTAGCCCTACAACAATGTGCAGAGCATGCAGGCCGGTCATGAAGAAATAAAGCCCGTAAAACAAAGTATCGCCATGCCCCAGCTCATGAAGGGTATCCGAGCCGGGATAGTGCCCATGTTCAAATTTTACTTTCCACTCGAAATATTTGTTCACCAGGAAAACCAGGCCCAGGAATATGGTAGCAAACATAAACCCGAGGCAAAGCTTCTTCTTACGCTGTTGCATGGCTGTTATCGACATAGCGATAGTGGCGCTACTGATGAGCAGAATAACGGTGTTGATGGTTCCTATTGCTACATCAAGCTCTTCGGCTGCCAAGTGAAAAGCCGTGGGATGCATAAACCGGTATACCGAATAAACGATAAATAAGCCTCCAAACAGGATTAATTCGGTAAATATAAACAACCACATCCCCATCTTGGATCCGATGTGATCATAATGCTCGTCGACATGTTGTGTGTGTTGTTCCATGTATCTTTATGATTAATACTCGTATGGACCTTTATCTACTACTGGTTGTTTATCGAAGTTTTCAAGCGGTGGCGGCGAAGTTGTTTTCCATTCCAGGGTTTTACCATTCCATGGGTCCGCTTCGGCTTTTTCGCCCGATTTGGTGGAACGCACCAAATTGGTGATAATAATTAAAAGCCCTGCGATCATTACAATAGCGCCCAATGATGACAGGATATTGGGGCCATGATATTCGGGCAGGTAATCATAATAGCGGCGTGGCATACCGATGATGCCCAAATAGAACATGGGGAAATACAAAGCATTGAAACCGATAAAGAAGGTCAGCCAGCCGATATTGGCCCAGGCTTTGTCATACATCCGCCCCCAGATCTTGGGAAACCAGTAATGCAGGGCAGCCATAAAGGCAAAGCCTGTACCCCCAAAGACAATATAATGGAAGTGGGCCACCACAAAATTGGTATCGTGCACATGTACGTTGGTTGCCAGCGATCCAAGTACCAATCCCGATAACCCTCCTATCATGAATACAAAAATGAACGACAGTGCCCAATAAAAGGGCGGTTCCAAATGTATTGCTCCTTTGTATATGGTGGATATCCAGTTAAACACTTTGATGGCACTGGGGATGGCTACCAGGAATGTTAGTAGCGAGAACGATACCAGGGCTTCGCCCGACATGCCCGAGGTAAACATATGATGCCCCCAAACGAAGTATCCCACAAAAGCGATGGCCATAGTCGATATGATCAAGGCCTTATAACCGAAGATCGTTTTGCGGGCAAATACGGGAATCACTTCCGATATGGCGCCCATAGCCGGCAATATCATAATATAAACGGCCGGGTGGGAATAAATCCAGAACAAATGCTGGTACAGGATGGGATCACCACCCAATGCCGGGTCGAAAAATCCGATCTGAAACAGCCGTTCAGCCACGATCATCAACAAGGTAATTCCCACTATCGGGGTTGCCAGTATCTGTATCCAGGCCGTTCCGTATAACGTCCAGGGGAACAGGGGCATTTTCATCCAGTTCATACCCGGCGCCCGCATGCGGTGCATGGTTACAATAAAGTTCAGGCCGGTAAGGATGGATGAAAATCCGAGCACAAAAGCCCCGGTAACTGCCGGAAGCATGTTGGTGTTGGTTTGGAAACTATAAGGTGCATAAAAGGTCCAGCCGGTATCGGGAGGCCCGGAACCCATAAATTGCGATGAGATGGCAATAAGCGCCCCCAGAATATAAATATACCATGAAAGCAGGTTGAGCTTCGGAAAAGCTACATCATCGGCCCCGATCATCAAGGGGAGGAAGAAGTTCCCGAAGACGGCGGGCAGGCCGGGTATCACGATCAAGAAGATCATGATGATGCCGTGAAGAGTGAAGAACCCATTGTAAGTTTGAGCACCCATTATGGTTTCGCCGGGCGCAATAAGCTCAAGTTTCATGGAGAGTCCCAATAAAGCACCAACCGCAAAAAAGATCAGGATGGAATACAAGTATAGCAAACCGATGCGCTTATGATCGGTTGATAAAAGCCAGTTCCATATACCTTTGCGCGGTTTTACCTCCAGGTAACTGGGCTCATGATGGGTATGCGAATTTGCTGTCATGTACTATGCTTCCTTTTGTGGTTTACGTTTGGTTTTTGATTTCAATACGAGCGCTACAAATAATACTACCGCTATAAAGATAATGAGGGTTCCGGCAACTTTGGTAATGTTAAGCACATATTGTTGCCCTTCGGGATCGTAAGCGTAGCAATATTGCAGTACTTTGTTGATGGTGGGGCCGGCTTTTCCTTCCGAAGCCTCTACTATCGACATCTTGAATTCGAAAGGCAGAAAATAAGTGCCGTTCAGGTAACGGGTTATTTTGCCTTCGGGACTGATAGCGATCAAGGAGGCTGAATGCAAAAAGTCCTTTCCCGTTTTTTTGTATTTAAAACCGGTGGCATTGGTAGCTTTGGCAATGCTGGCACTGTCCGATACAAAGAACCGCCACCCTGACTCATCAATCTTTTTATTCACCTGGTTCAGGTAATTTGCCCGCTTCTTATTGGCCAGACCAATGGGTTCACTGGGATCGAAACTGACCGTAAGAACCTGGTAATCTTTACCGATTTTCAGGTCGGTTTTGCTGATAACTTCCGCCAGGCCATCCATAAGTGGGCTGCATAAACCGGGGCACCGGTAATAAACGAAGTTTAAGATCGTGGGCTTATCAATGGTTTTTTTCAGCATAACCGTATCGCCGGTGGAGTTGATCAACCGGATACCCTCGGGAACATAGGTGTTAAGTTTTTCAACAATGCCAATCTCGCGGTCTGAATCGGAGCTTTGTGCGCCGGCTTCCTGCAATGTGAACAGGAAGGGTATTAAAATAATGAATGTAAGTCGTTTAATGTATTTCATAGGATCCCCCGAAATTTAATATCTATTTCACTTAAATATAGAATAAATTTCATATGCAAAAGTAATAATATTATATAAATTAAAATCAATCTAAATTAACAGCATGATCGGTAAAATAAATATACAGTCGCCGGCAAAACGGTATTTGTGCTTTTTTACAAAAAATTTCGGCGCTAAAAAAAGGGTACTGAGTACAACCGTCATCATCAAAAGAATTATGGCAGGAGCCGTATTCCCTGCATCGTTAAATAACTTAACCGTTAGGGTAAGCTCGACGATTAAAACAGTGAGAAAAACATAGCGCAGTATTACCGTTGTGTTTTGTTTTCCGATCATCCGCACAAATGATTTAAAATTGCTGTTTTTATCCACATCATATTCAAACCATGAAAAAAGCAATAAGTTCGAAAGGGCAATCAGAAAAAACACCCCAATCATCAGCCATTCAATTAAATTTAGGTTAAAATGCGCTATGATGACAGGGGCACCCCATATGCCCGCGGTATAGGCAAAGGCTATGGTAAATTCCTTTTGAAACAGCCAATATTGTTTATTTTCACTTATTTTGATAACGACAAAATAGAGCAGCACCACCATTCCCAGCCCCAGCCCAAAATAGATCAAAAGGATATTAAAATAAGCAATGGCAAGGCTTATTGCAATAGTAGCACTTAACGCCCCGGCTACTGCCAGTTTTTTAGCATGAATATAGTGAAAGTAATGGCGAAGGGTTTTGGCATTCTCCTTTACTTTTAAGCCATCGATAAGGTGATCAGTGGTATATATAGCCCAAACGGTTAAGGGGAGGATGATCCAATAAGTCAAGGGAAGCGAAACCTGGGTAACGGTCTTGGCTAGTGCGCCACCGCCAAGCGTGCCAAGGGCGATGTCGAGGCTAAGGATGTGGAATTTGTCGATCCAGCTTATGTGTTTAATATTCTCCCTGCATAAGGGTTGCTGCTCCATAATCTGTTGCTTATGCGTGATGATACAAGCTTTCCTCCAGGTAGGGGTGATTTTTTGGGATCAGCGCGGCCCGGCTCAGGGCAATGCCCGTGAGCAATGCAAATAATCCGCCGAACCCCAGAAATGCCCCTATTTCAATAAAGCCAATGGAAAATTCACCCACAGTACCGGGGAATATTTGTATATACAAGTCAATCCAGTAACCGAATATCAATATAATGCTGATGATCTTAAGGCCCAGTTTGCTCCGGTCGATATCGCGCGACATCAGAAATAGAAATGGTATAAACCAGTTGATGAAAATGTTGCCGTAAAACAGGTAGATCCATCCGTCTTCCCAGCGCTGGGCAATATACATGGTTTCTTCGGGGATGTTGGCGTACCAGATCAGCATGAATTCGGCAAACCAGAAATACCCCCAGATAATACACAGCATAAAAATATAGCGCGAAAAATCGAGCAGGTGGCTTTTGTTCAGGTCCTTAAAATAGCCGCGATCGTTCAGTAGAAGGATGATCAGGGTAATGATGGCAGCAGCATGGAAAAAGGCGGCCACAAAATCTTTCAGGGCAAACAGGGTGCTGTACCAATGCACATCTATCGACATGATCCAATCGAAGGTTGCCAGCGAAAAGGTAATGGCCAGTATAAAGATATAAACCTTGTAATAGTATTCGCTTTTTTCGAAATATCTCAAACCGCCTTCCAGGTCTTCTTTAAGGGAAAGCTTGCGCAGAAAGCGGCTCATAAGGATCCAGAGGCCAAAAAACAACACGATCCGAATAAAAAAGAAGGGTACATTCAGATAGGGCGATTTGTGGGCAATAAGTTCATCATGGGCGGCGGCACCGGGATCCGACCAGTGATAAAGGGCCTGCATGCCGAAAAAGATCAGCAGCATAAAAACAGCGGCAAAGGGAATATAACTGGTCATGGCTTCGGGTACCCGTTTAAACATCGTTGACCAGCCCGACTGGGTTATGTATTGTATCCCGATGAAAAACGATGCCCCTATGGCCAGTGACAGAAAGTAATAGTTGTTGAGCAGCAGGTTGGCCCAACTTCGGCCGGGATTTGTAATAAACCCATAAACAAAAGCTGCTACACCTATCAGGATCAGCGCCCCTGATATGTATTTGTATTTGGATGTAAGGGTAAATTTGGTGTCCATCTTAATCCGTTTTATTGATTATCTGAATTTGCCTGTAATTCTTCCCTGATATAATTTACAATAGCCCAGCGGTCGTCGGGATCGATCTGCGCGCCATGGGCTCCCATAACACCCCATCCCCGTGTGATCACATGGAAGATCTCGCCGTCGGTAACTTCATTCTTCATTTTATCATTCACCAATGATTTGGGCTTAATGATGTATAATCCGCTTGTGTGGAGGTTGCCGTTGCCTTTTCCTTCGGGTCCGTGGCAGTTCACACAAAAGATATCATATTGTTCCTTACCACGTTTTATGAGTTTGGCCGTGGGCTCAAAAGGATTCTTAAGCTCTTTGGCGGCTAACTCGCGTCCTTCGAAGCTTCCCGGATACTGGTAAGGGATTTCGTCTCTTGGAACCGTACCCTCGGGAACCGGCTGGGCGGTTTTCCCATCTTCATAAACCGGGTTTTCCGAATAGGTATCATAGGGCCATGAATGGGCCATATCCGGAAAATATTCATACCCCTTATCGTTTCGTGTCCGGTCGCAGGAGCTGAATATGATCATGAATACTGCCAGTATAGCAGCAAGGTATGCCGGCCCGGTTCTAATATTTGTGTTTTGTATCATGGTATTTTGCTGCATTAGGGTTTGATCTTTAGTTCCATTTCTTTTTCATAAACTTCCGATGCCCCGCTGTCTTTGAGCATTTGATGATATTCTTCCTCCATATTCCTGATTTGGTCTTTAGCAACCACCATCACAAATTTATCATCGGTCGAACGCGGATCGGGCATTATGGCCTTGCGGCCCGGGTATATGTCGGTTCGCACCGAAAAGGTAAACAGACTGAGCACAGTGATCAGGAATATGGTGAGAACAATGGTTACAATGATGAATGACGGGAACGCCTCGGAGGGCTTTCCGCCAAAATTCATCGGCCAGTCAATTACGGCGGCATAATACATAAATGCCAGCAAGGCCAATGCCCCGCCAAAGCCGTAAAGAAAAGCATAATAGGTAAAATACGATTTGATCTTGAGGATCTCCAGCAATGTTTCGCTCGGGTAGGGCGTATACACATCGCGGATATCGATATCCTTCTCCTTCACCTTTCTTACAGCATCGAGAAGGGTTTCCTCATCATCGAACACGCCTATAATGTACTTATTCGTCATGACTTAATGCTTTTGTTCCTTGTTGAATTTCAAAATCCCCTTTAGCTCACTGATGGCCATCATCGGGACAAACTTCATAAAGAGCAGGATGCCCAGGATGAAAATTCCGAGGGTGCCTACATAAATGCCTACTTCCACCAGCGTGGGTTCATAATTAACCCAGTTGGCCGGCAGGTAATCATTGGCAAGCGAAGTAACCACAATGTTGAAGCGTTCATACCACATTCCGATGTTGATAATGATTGAAATGATGAACAGGGCCGTTAAGTTACTTCTTATCTTTTTCGACCAGAAAAGCTGGGGCACCAGCGCATTACATACCACCATGGCCCAGAACATAAAGGTATATTCGCCGGTTATGCGGTTATGAAAGAAGGTGAACATTTCAAATTCGTTGCCTGAGTACCAAGCTATAAAGACCTCCGTTGCATAGCCCGTACCCATGATCAATGAAATAAAGATCAATATTTTGGCAATGGCGTTCAGGTGGCTGTCGGTAACATAATTTTCGAAATTATACAGTTTCCTGATGAGGATCATCAGGGTTAATACCATGGCAAAACCTGAGAAAATAGCGCCCACCACAAAATAGGGCGGGAAAATGGTTGTGTGCCACCCGGGAATAACCGACACGGCAAAGTCGGTAGCCACAATGGAGTGTACCGAAACTACCAGTACGGCAGCAATCCCGCCTAAAATAAAAGCAAGGCTTTCGTAGTTCTTCCAGTCCCTGATGGAGCCTTTCCAGCCAAATGCCAGGATTCCGTATACCGACTTTTTAATTTTGGAGGTGGCCCGGTCGCGGATGGTGGCAAAATCGGGTAACATTCCGAAATACCAGAATGAAACCGAAATAAGCAGATAAGCACTAATGGCGGCGAAGTCCCAGAACAGGGGTGAGTTGAAGTTCACCCAGAGGGGACCCCGGGTATTGGGGTAGGGAATGATGTAGAAGGCCAGCCAAATTCGGCCCATGTGCAGGGCCGGGAACAAAGCGGCTGCACCCACGGCAAAAACCGTCATCGCTTCCGCTGCCCGGTTGATGGAGGTCCTCCATTTTTGCCTCAATACCAGCAAGAAGATGGAAAAAGCGGTACCGGCGTGTCCGATACCGATCCACCACACAAAGTTGATAATCGCCCATCCCCAACCTACGGAGTTATTAACACCCCAGGTACCGATACCGGTGGAAATGGTCACATACATAGCCCACAGCCCAAAGGCTGACATCAGCAGGCTGAGGCCTAGCATGATCCACCACCATAATGGTGCTTTTTGATAAATCGGGGCAATGACATCTTCCGATATGTTACGGAGCGTTTTGCCCCCTAAGATCAATGGTCCGCGTATTTTTGTTTTATACATACAAAATGTTTTTCAACTCTTTTATACTTCTTCCAGTTCCTCCGGTTTGTTCCTTACCTTGGTCAGGTAATTAACCGATGGCAAGGTGTGCAATTGTTCTAACAAACCGTAGTTACGCTTGTCTTTTACCAATTTCGATACTTCGCTGTCCGGGTCGTTCAAGTCGCCGAAAGTAAGGGCTTTTGCCGGGCATGATTGAACGCAGGCGGGCTGTACGTCACCGTCTTTCAACGGGCGGCCTTCCTTCTTGGCCTGCAGTTTCTTTTCCTGAATGCGCTGAACACAAAAAGTGCACTTCTCCACAACACCACGCTCCCTTACCGTTACATCAGGATTAAGCGCCATCAGGCCAACTTCGTCGTTCATGTTATAATCAAATTCATTGTTGGTCACATAGCGGTACCAGTTAAAACGGCGCACTTTGTAAGGACAGTTGTTGATACAGTATTTTGTGCCAATGCAGCGATTGTATGCCATTTGGTTCAGGCCTTCGTCGCTGTGCATGGTAGCGGCAACCGGACACACATTTTCGCAGGGTGCATTATCACAATGCTGACACATAACCGGTTGGTGATGAGTACCGGTATCTTCGGTATCGCCGCTGAAATAGCGGTCAACCCTGATCCAATGCATAATACGGCGGTTTTTAACCTGTTCCTTTCCGACAACCGGTACATTGTTTTCGGCCTGACAGGCCACCATGCAATTGCTGCAGCCAATACAGGAGTTCAGGTCGACGATCAATCCCCAGTGATGACCCGGGAATTCCTGCTTTTTATAAAGTGATTCTTTATGATGTTTTACAAATTCTTCGTGGGCGTGGTTACCGGCGGCATGGTCTTTTTTGTATTCATCCAGGGTAGTTTCGCGCACAATGTCGCGGCCCTCCATGGAATGGTGTGTTTGTGAAAGGGCAAGTTCCATATGTTTGCCGGTAACTGACACTTCCACACCAGGTTTGGTGTTATAGCGGATGCCACTCTGAAACGGGATATGGGCAAATACATTTTTGCCCACACCATCGGCCACTTTGCCGGTTTCGCTTCTGCCATAGCCGTATGCCACTGCAATAGTTCCCTTGGCTTGCCCGGGCTGGAGAAATACGGGTAACTCTATACCATCAACCTTGATGATATCGCCGTTTTTCAATCCCTTTTCTTCTCCCCATTGAACGGGAATAGCTGCAAAGTTATCCCAGGATATTTTGGCAATGGGGTCGGGTAATTCCTGCAGCCAGGGGTTGTTGGCTTGTTTACCGTCGCGCAGGGCAACACTTTCATAAAAAACCAGCTCAAAACCCTTGTTATTCGATTTCTTAATTGAATTAGCGGCCTGTCGTAGTCCCCGGGTTGTGTAGTCCGGTTGACCGTTGTCTTTGCCGGTATCGAGTACCCCTTTTTGAAGAGTTTTGTTCCACCAGCTTGAAAAACTTTCCAAACCAGCTTTATTGGGATAGATATTTGTTTCCCAATGTTTTTTCAAATAATCAAGGTAGTTAATGCTTTTTCCGGCCCACTTCAGTAGTGATTCCTGCCACTGACGTGTGGTGTATAATTTACGAATAAGGGGTTGCTGCAGGCTGTAGAATCCCTCTTTCGGGAGGGCATCGCCCCATGATTCCAGGTAATGGTTGTCAGGGCAAACATAAGTGGCCTTCTTGCTGGTCTCGTTCTTGGCATGCCCCATATGGATGGTAAGGTCTACCTTATTAAGACCTTTGCTGAATTCGCCGGCATCCGGGTAATCATAAGCCGGATTTACATTGTGCATGATAAGGGCTTCCACCTTGCCCTGGTTCATCCGGTTTACCAAATCGCGCATTTCGCTGTCGATACCTTGCTTGATATAAACAGGGCGGCTCAGATCGATAGTTTTGCCGTAATTACCCAGCAATTGATTAATGGCATTTACCAGCACCTGAATATTTACATCGTTGCTGCCCGATACCACCAATGATCTTCCCCGGTTATTCATTAGTTTGGCGGCAACATTTTTCATGTTGATGCGGGCCGAAGGCACATTAAAGGAGGTTTCGCCCATCTTGCGGGCAATAATATTATAAAGATTGGCCAGTTGAATACCTTCCTCCGAGGGTTTGATAGGGATTCTGCGGTCGGCATTACTTCCGGTTAGGCTCATGCCGGCTTCAAATTGTATGTGTTGCGACATGGTATCCTTGCCGGCATTAAGCTTGCGGTTTTTGCTGTATTGCAGGGTGAATTCGGCCGGTGATATCCACGTACCCAGAAAATCGGCGCCAAAGCTTACAATTACATCCGCTTGATCGAAATGATAGGAAGGAATAACCTGTTTATTAAAGGAGCGCTTATTGGCTCTGAGCATACCTGTTTGTGAAACGGCATCATAAGTTACATGCTTTGCGGAGGGATAATATTTTCTGAAATCGGCAATGCTTTGTTTGGCAGTGGGGCTGATGATAGAGGAAGTCAACAACACGATTTCCCCGTCTTTTTCCTTAATGGCTTCCAGCTTATCTTTAATTTCCGGATCCACTTGTTTCCATGAGGAGCGTTTATCCTCTTTCATGGGTTGCTTGTAGCGCCCGCCTGAATCATAAAGGCTTAATATGGAAGATTGCACGTTGGCCGTGGTTCCTCCTTTGGTAAAGGGCGACAGGTCGTTTCCTTCGATCTTAATAGGCCTGCCGTCCCGGTTTTTTACCAGGATGCTGCAAAACTCATTGCCATCGAAAAAAGTAGAAGCATAAAAATCGGCTTCACCGGGCGTCATCTCTGCCGGACGGTTAAGAAAAGGAATGGCCTTTTTCACCGGGTTTTCACAACTCGAAGCAATGGCGGCCGAAGACACGGTGAATCCGCAAAATTTGAGGAAGTTGCGGCGCGATGATTTCTTTTGAAGGGCTTCATCACCCATCAACTCCATTAAATCGTTTTTTTGCTTACTTTCGGATTTATGTTGATCAATATCAGGTTCTTCGTGATATTGCTCTAAACTCTGCCAGTATTTCTTACTCATAGATCGTTTTTGGTTTTACAGTTCAACATAGGTTTTGGAAATTGTTAGTAATGACATTTCATACAATTCTCTCCCCCGATGTCCTCCACGGTAATGGAATCTTTCTTTCCGGTTTCCAAAGCTTTACGTAATGAGTGATATGTTGAATAATAATCGTTTTCGAGGAATTGCACCTTGGTATCCCGGTGGCAATTAATGCACCATCCCATGGAGAGGTCTTTCACCTGTCTTACCATGTGCATTTCTTCCACTTCTCCATGGCAGGTCTGGCACTCGACCTTGCCCGCATTTACATGCTGTGCATGGCTAAAGAAAACATGATCGGGGAGATTATGGACCTTGATCCACTCTATAGGTTTGTTGTTGTTTACCGCCTCATGGATTTTAGCGATTTCGAATTTACCGGTACGCGATCCTTCTCTAACCACATTGTGACAATTCATGCATAGCTGGTTAGAAGGTATTCCGGCAACCTTACTATCATTTACCGAGCTGTGACAGTACTCGCAGTCGATGTTATTTTGACCGGCATGCACCTTATGAGAAAACTTGATGGGTTGATCCGGCTGATAGCCGGGTGTACGGCTCAGCATAATCGCTTCATTAGCAATAACTTTGATATGAAAGGCAAGTGATATCAGCAGGATCAAAACAGGGATGGCTTTAAAACGGATTTTGTGCGTAAACAATAGGTCGATAATAGCCAGGGCCATCAAAATCCCTGTTGTAAGAAAGATCAATAAATTTTTGGGAAATGGTTTCGAGGGTTCAAGCCCTTTTTGTTCAACTTTGTAAAAGTAAGCTTTTAACAGTTCAGCTTCTTCTTCGGTTATTTTTATTTTTTCATGTGCTTTTCGCATAACCTTCGACGAAGGGTTATCCATTACTTTTTTTAGGTTGTAGTCTTTTGTTTTCAAGGCTTTATCCGCCAGGTCCACGGCCGAGGGGTTCCAATTGACCTCCTTGGGAACTTGTGTGTAATGGCATGATTGACAGTTGTGTTTTCCGCTTTCAAACACTGCAAGCCCATAAAAAAGCCGTTGGCCGCGATCGATCTGATGACCGGTGTAAGGAGCGTCGCCGTGCTTTTTCTCCGAAGCCTTAAGGTTACTAACTGAAAAGATCACAGCCAGAATTATTATGGCTGTTTGCGAGTAGTGTGTAAAATTTTTATACATGGGCTTAAACATAAATTTTTTACCTGTTACTTTTCAACCGATAAATATATTTAATTAAGCGTTACAAGCTGCTAAGATAGCTAAAATAAGCGGCTTTTGAAATAATAAAACTTTCTAAATAACGTTTTATGTGGCTTTTTGATCAATGATCATTAAAAGAAATAAATATGGTCTTGACCTATAGAGGACTATGCAGGTAAAACTTTCGTGATAAGGGTTTTACTTTCAATACTTTTTCCACTTATTTAAAATAAGTAAAAATTACTTTGATATTAATGAAATTTGTATAATTAGCGCATGAATTATAACCTGATCACTATACTTGGACCTACAGCTACCGGCAAGACTTCTTTTGCCGCTCATTTAGCCTTTGAAATTGATGGAGAGGTCATAAGCGCCGATTCCCGGCAGGTATACCGGCAAATGGACATCGGTACCGGAAAAGATTTAAATGACTACCTTGTTCATGGAGAAAAAATCCCCCATCATTTGATCGATATTGTTGATCCGGGTTATGAATACAATGTATATGAGTTTCAACAGGATTTTTTGAATGTTTTTGATCCCATACACAATAGAGGGAAAATGCCTGTTTTGTGTGGAGGCACAGGATTGTACCTTGAAGCAGTTTTAAAAGGCTACCGCCTGAGCAAAGTGCCTGAAAATCCTGAACTAAGGGCTGAGGTGTCGACGCTTAAGGATGAAGAACTGGTTGATGAACTAAAACAATACCGGCCTCTTCATAACACCACCGACACAAATGACCGTAACCGTTTGATCAGGGCCTTGGAAATTGCCCGCTATGAGCTAGATCATCAGGGTGAAACAGGTGATTTTCCGGATATCAGGAGCCTTACCCTGGGCATCAGCTTTGAGCGAAAGCGAGTGAGGGAGCGCATTACCGCGCGATTGAAATCGAGGTTGGACGAAGGAATGATAGAGGAGGTACAGGGCTTGCTGCAAAGCGGTATCGAACCCGAAACCCTGGAATTTTACGGCCTCGAGTACCGGTATATCACCCAATATTTAACGGGAGTCATTTCTTATAATACCATGTTTGAAAAACTGAATACCGCCATCCATCAATTCGCCAAGCGCCAGATGACCTGGTTCAGGCGTATGGAGCGCAGGGGCTTCAACATACATTGGATAGACGGTGAAAAATGTATGAATGAGAAAGTTGATGAGGCCATGAAGCTAATTGGGGAAGCAAGCGGGTGAAAAGTACACAAGTGGTAGCCGAAGAATGTTTTAGGTGTTTACTTGCTCAGGTGCCTAAACGTTAGCATTACCAGAAACTTAGAACCTTTACTCACTATTATACCGCTTACCAAAGCTAAACGCCACATAGCCGTTAAGGAAGAAATTTTGAGTGGGATTAAAGGCCATCAGTTGGATGCCCTTGGGGTAAAACTCGAGGCTGGCACCTACATCCAGCGTTTTTATGGATTGGTTACGATCGCCGAACTCAAAGGAAAAACCAAACTTACCGTAGAGCCCCGGCCGGAATTTGATATTTTCAATGCCATCGGTAAAAGGGGCTTTGCCATAAATGTTATCGGCAAAATGTTTGTCGGGATCGTAGCGTTCGCTAACAAGGGAATATTCGAGGTAATAGGTAGAAATTATATCGTATTCGATCATATAAATGTAAACCGGCTTTACAATGCCTGCTGCCAAGCCCCCATAGTAGAAATAGCTTACAGAAACCCCGCCCCAATAAGGCTTTTCATTTAACAGATTTTGAATGCCATATCCGGCTCGCAACACATAAAAATTATTGAGCTTCCCGAAAACGTAACGTTTAGCATTGGCAAAGTAAGGGTTAATGGTCTTTTTTTCCTTGGCCGATTTAATCTCTTCAAATTCCAGCTCCAGCATGCGCTGCTTGAAAAATGTGATATTATCCCATTTTCTGAACTGCAGTCCCCATCCTGTGGTATGCAGAAATACACCCCCGCTTATGGCTTTTTGAAATAAAATATTGTTGCTGGCTGTGTCGGAGATATTTTCAGGAATTAACTGACCCCTTACTGATATGGCCTTCAGCAGCAGAAGCGCCAAAATAAAAATCGATATTTTTACAAGCCGGTACACGATACATTACTTTTTATGTTAACAATATACAGTAAAAATGGTTCTCGCCGGCAATAATCCGGAACCGGAACCACTTTACAACGCAACGGCTTTGTAGCAGGGGATGAAGAGTAGTCTTAGTAACTTTGTTCTTTCTTGAATTGATCCACTTCGCCGTAAGCCGGGCATTTTTCCTGCGATTTACACGAGGAGAACAAAATCGCTGCAATAAACAAGCTTACCAATAGAATAGCTGCTTTTTTCATATTTTACTTAATTTTATCCTGTAGTTTATGCTTAGTATAAACACGCTTGATTTCAAAATATTGTTATTGATATTTGCAAATCTAAAAAATTTAGAACCACTATGCAGCAAGTTGACCCTAAAATAGAACCGAGTTGGAAAGAAGTCCTTTACGATGAATTCAACACCGATTATTTTCTGAAACTGAAACAATTTCTCATTGGTGAAAAGAAGAAGTATACCATTTACCCGCCCGGTTCACGCATTTTTGCGGCGCTCGATCATACCCCTTTTAATAATGTTAAAGCCGTGATTTTAGGACAGGATCCATATCATGGGAAAGGTCAAGCCAATGGGCTTTGTTTTTCGGTATCGGATGGGATCCGCCAACCCCCTTCATTACAGAATATTTTTAAGGAACTGAACAGTGATCTTGATATCCCGATCCCGAAAAATGGTAACCTGGAACAATGGGCCGATCAGGGTGTGTTGTTGCTCAATGCCACACTAACTGTAAGGGCAGGACAAGCAGGTTCGCATCAGCGACAGGGCTGGGAGCAGTTTACCAACCGTATTATCCGTGAAGTGTCGGATAAAAAAGAAGGCGTGGTTTTTATCCTCTGGGGCCGTTATGCCCAGGCCAAAGAGGAACTTATTGATACAAACAAACATTTTGTACTGAAAGCCCCTCATCCATCACCTTTTTCGGCCAGCTATGGCTTTTTCGGGTGCAAGCATTTCTCCAAAACCAACGAAATCCTTCGCCGGCAAGGAAAAGAGGAGATCGATTGGCGATTGGAGTGAAAAGCTCTTTTTAATCATGAAGCTCTGAAATTTTCTGCTGCTATTGTGAGTTGTAAAGGGTAGCTTTTAAAGCTTGGCTAAATACAAAATAAAACTAATTTTGCAACCTCAAATGAAAAGGTCACTAGCACATAACAAATCTACTACACCTTGATGTACCCTTCCTCATTATCATAGTGCAGGCTGGTACAGCCTATGTTTTCAATATATAAAGCTAAATTGTAATTTTTTTCATCTTTGTCCGGAGTGATATGGATGGCACAAGGTATTAAAATGAAAAACAACAACGAAATAACAAAGCGAAGGACATCCGGAATTATCAGTCACCCGGATGCCGGTAAAACAACCCTTACTGAAAAACTTCTCTTGTTTGGAGGCGCCATACAAACTGCCGGCGCCGTAAAAAACAATAAGATCAAAAAAACCGCCACTTCCGATTTTATGGAAATAGAAAAGCAACGGGGCATTTCAGTGGCCACATCGGTAATGGGTTTTGAGTATGCAGATTATACGATCAATATATTAGACACACCGGGGCATAAAGATTTTACAGAGGATACCTACAGGACCCTGACCGCAGTGGATAGTGTAATTCTTGTAATTGACTGTGTTAAAGGTGTTGAGGAGCAAACCCGCCGTTTGATGGAAGTTTGCAGGATGCGTCATACGCCGGTTATTATTTTTATCAATAAAATGGACCGGGAAGGCCGCAACCCGTTTGACCTGTTGGACGAACTGGAAGAAGAGCTGAAAATCAACGTGACCCCTATGAGCTGGCCTGTGGGTATGGGACCGGCTTTTCAGGGTGTGTTTAATCTGGAGAAACAAAATCTGCAACTCTTTCGGCCGGCTAAAACAGGCTTACCCGAAGATGTTGTAGAGATAGGAAGTTTGAAAGACGAAAATCTCAGGGAAATGATTGGTGACAGGCATACACTGCAGTTAACAGAAGATGTGGAGCTGATCAATTCCGTGTATGAGCCCCTTAATCCCGAACTTTATCAGGATGGCTACCTGGCCCCGGTTTTTTTTGGAAGTGCATTGAATAATTTTGGAGTAAGGGAACTATTGGAAACATTTGTAAAAATAGCACCTTCTCCTGCTCCCAGAAAAACACAAATTAGGGAAGTAAAGCCTGCCGAAAGCACTTTTAGTGGGTTTATCTTTAAAATTCATGCTAATCTTGACCCCAACCACCGGAACCGGATAGCCTTTTGCCGCATTTGCTCCGGTAAATTTGAGCGCAACAAGTTTTATTACCATACACGCCTCAATAAGAAAATGCGCTTTACGAATCCCACCCGTTTTATGGCTAACCAGAAACAGAAAACCGAGGAAGCCTGGCCGGGAGATGTGGTGGGACTTTACGACAGTGGTAATTTTAAAATCGGGGACACCCTTACCGAAGGTGAAGAGCTTTACTATCAAGGAATTCCAAATTTTTCTCCTGAAATATTCAGAGAACTCGAAAATAAAGACCCTTTTAAATCAAAACAACTTGAAAAGGGAATCAGACAGCTTACAGACGAAGGCGTGGCTCAGTTATTTACCCAACAACCCGGCAACAGAAAAATTATCGGAACGGTAGGCGAATTGCAGTTTGAAGTTATCCAGTTCAGGCTATTGAATGAATATGGGGCTTCTTGCTCTTTCACTCCTCTTAACTATTATAAAGCTTGCTGGATGACTTCAAATAATGAAGCAGCTATGAAAAAAATTATACGGGTAAAAGGCCGCCACATCGCCTATGATAAATCCGGACAACCTGTGTTTTTTGCGGAAAGCCCCTGGATATTGCAAACAACTAAAGAATCATACCCGGAGATTGAATTTCATCTAAGTACTGAATTTAATGTGAAATCGAACACAACAAATATAGGGTCCTATGCTTAAAGAAGAAAAGGAAAAATTCCGGCAAATGGTAGAGGATAAAATTGAAAAGCTGAATTCGCATATAACGGAACTTGAGGAACTAACCCAACCAATTGCTCCTGAAAATGCCATTGGGCGCGTTTCCAGGATGGATGCCATCAACAACCGGAGTGTGAATGAAGCTGCCCTCCGACAAGCACGAAACAAGTTAAACGGGCTAAATCATGTTCTTCAAAATATGGATACTGCCAATTTTGGCAAGTGTGTGCGTTGCGGCAATGACATACCCATGGGAAGATTATTGCTCGTGCCTGAAAGTGGAAAGTGTATCCGCTGCTCCTGATTATTTGTGAATTCCTGAATTTGGCTTCTTCATTTCTTATGATTGGTTTCAGACTTTTTGCGTTCATAGTGAAATTGATACGCTCGTGCAACCTATACTTGGAATCTTTAACTGTTTATCTTAATTTCGAAAAGTGTAATGAAAATAAGAAAGACTTATGCATGAAGCATCTTTTTATAAAAAGCTAGAGAATCAGCAACTCAATTGTCATTTATGTCCGCATTACTGTAAAATCAAAGATGGAAAACGGGGCATCTGCAGGGTGCGGAAAAATGTAAATGGCGAACTCGATGCCGAAACCTATGGCGTGGTTTCGGCCCTCAATTTCGATCCCATCGAGAAAAAACCACTTTACCATTACTATCCGGGAAGCACTATTTTATCAGTGGGGAGTTATGGCTGTAATTTGAGTTGTAAGTTTTGCCAGAATTTTGAGATCAGCCAGTCGTGTGTACCCGATTATGTGGAAAGCCGCAAATATAAACCGCAAACCGTTGTTGATAATGCCACAGCTAAAAAGAACAATTTAGGTTTAGCATACACCTACAACGAACCCATTGTCTGGTTTGAGTACATGTATGATATGGCCCGCCAGGCAAAGGATAAAGGGTTGAAAAATGTAATTGTTACCAATGGTTTCATAACAGAAGAGCCGCTTCATCAGTTATTAACCGTAATGGATGCCTTTGCGGTGGACTTAAAGGCCTTTCACGAAGATTTTTATAAAAAGCAAACAGGCTCTTCCCTCAAACCGGTGCTCGAAACTTTAAAAACCCTGGCTAAGGAAAATAAACATATTGAGATCACCAATCTGATCATCCCCACCTTAAATGATGATGCACAGGAATTTGAAGAGTTAGTAAAATGGATTAAAAACGAGGTTGGTGAAAACACGGTGCTTCATATTTCACGCTATTTCCCGGTATATAAATTGAATATCCGCAGCACCCCGGTCGATACATTACTGAAACTCGATGAGATAGCCCGGCAACATCTCAACTATGTTTTTCCGGGTAATATGCATACTTCAAAAGGAGAAAGCAACACCTATTGTCCTGATTGCGGTCATGAATTGATCGAACGCAGCGGTTATTATACCAACCTTACCGGGATAAATGAAAACAAACAGTGCAGCAATTGTAAATCGCCGGTAAAAGGGATTGTTCTCAAATAAGCCGGGGATATGGCATGAGGCCTTTCATTAGCTTTATTTAGAATGTAAAACCAATTTCGGGCACCCTTCATCATCCGGTTTTATTCTGAAACCATTCCATGAATTTGTTTATACTTGCATCAGCCTGTTGTTGAAACAAAGCAATGTGTAATGCTGTTTTTCAACAGGAAGTGTATTACAAACCGAATGAAGCAGGAGACCTATGACCTACAATTTTGATGAACAGATTGATAGAAGCAATACTCACACGGTGAAGTACGATTTACGCAAGGCTTATTTCGGAAAGGAAGATGTACTGCCCATGTGGGTAGCCGATATGGATTTCCGTACGCCCGGTTTTGTTACTGATGCCGTGAAAAAACGGGCTGAGCATGAAATATATGGTTACACTATACGCCCCGATGAATTTCAGAAGGCTATCATTTCATGGCTGGATAAGCGGCATGGCTGGCAGGTAATGAAAAACTGGATTGGCTATAGTCCCGGGGCGGTTCCTGCCGTGACCATGGCATTATTGGCCAACACCCAGCCTGGTGATAAGGTGATCGTGCAGCCGCCGGTTTATTTTCCTTTTTTCGGAGCAGTAAAGGACAATGGCCGGCAGTTGGTTTATAATCAGCTTAAGAACGAAAATGGGCATTACCGCATCGATTTTGAGGACATGAAAGCTAAGATTGATAAACGCACCCGTATGCTGATATTATGCAATCCCCATAATCCCGTGGGGCGCTCCTGGACGAAGGAGGAGTTGAAGCAATTGTCGGAGATCTGTATTGAAAACGATTTGTTCCTCATCTCCGATGATTTGCATAATGATCTGATCCTTCCGGGAAATAAGTATTATCCTGTTGTTCAGCATTTCCCCAAGATGGCCGAGCGGACCATAACGGTTATGGCGCCCAGCAAAACATTCAACCTTGCCGGCCTCACTACTTCTTTTGTGGTGATCCCGGATGAAAAGCTTAAAAACCGCTATGACCAGATGCTGGAAAATTATCATCTATATATCGGGAATCTTTTTGGTACCGAAGCATTGATAGCGGCATACCGACATGGGGAAGACTGGCTGGAACAATTACTGGAGTACTTACAGGCAAATGTCGATTATATGGATGAGTTTCTGCAAACATACATACCACAAATTAAAATGGTGAAACCGGAGGCCACTTACCTGGCTTGGCTCGATTGTTCAGGATTGGGCTTGAATGATGAGGGTTTAAGAAAATTCATGATCCACAAAGCCGGCCTTGGATTTAGCCATGGTTCCACCTTCGGGCCCGGGGGTGAACAGTTTCAGCGCGTTAACTTTGCTTGCCCCAGGAGTACCGTGGAAATGGCTATGGAGAAATTGCGGAAAGCAATATAAAAGGCTATTATACTATTTGAGTGAAGATCAACAGAAATAATACTTAACAATTGAAATTGCATAAAGCGTGCTGAAAGAAAAACTGAAGGATTTCAAGGTCATACTGGCATCGGCTTCACCCAGGAGGCAATATCTTTTAAAAAAGCTTGGGCTTGAATTTGATGTAAGACCGGTAAATGTGGATGAAACTTATCTGCAGTACCTTAAAGCAGAGCAGATTGCTGTTTATCTTGCTGAGTTAAAAGCCGGAGCATTCAATGAGGAAGATCTGGATGATCAAACCCTTGTAATAACTGCCGATACGGTTGTTTGGCACAGAAACTCCGATTTGGCCAAACCGGCCGGTTACAAACACGCATATCAAATGCTAAAGCAGCTTTCGGGTGATAAGCATGAAGTAATAACAGGTGTCTGCATCAGGTCGAAAGATAAGCAAAAGACCTTTTTTGCATCAACAACAGTTCATTTCAAGCAATTGAGCGATGAAGTCATCGATTATTACCTTAAAAAGTTCAAACCCTTTGATAAGGCCGGCGCTTATGGTATACAGGAATGGATTGGCTACGTGGGCATCGACCGCATTGAAGGCTCCTTTTTCAACGTGGTTGGGCTACCCGTGGAACAATTATTTGATAAGTTGCTGGCATTTGTGGAGGATGAAGAAGAACGCTGAAAGACTTATACAAACAAGCCAATCGAGTTGTTAATGGCTAACTGTCAAATGGCATTTAATCAACCGATTGCTTCTCCAGCAACGTCATTCCAGCATCCAAATAAGTAAACACATCCGGTACGTGGTAATTGACACGCTCCGGGCTGCGCTTGTTACCCAAACGCACAATCACCATATTCTTTTCTTTTACCGGAATGATATATTGTCCCAGGATACCCCGTGCATAAGGGATTTTCATACCATGCCGTTGCATGATCCACCAGTGATAGCCATAAAAATCAACAGGATTATTATTTAGTGGCTCCTTAAGGTAAGATGCCGGCTGCAGAGCCTGATCCAGGTATGATTTTGAAATCAGTTGCCGCCCATTCCACTTCCCGTCATTTACAATCAACTGCCCAATGCGGGCAAAATCCCTGGCCGTGGCATTGAAACAGCAATAAGCTTTTTCCATACCGTCCTTTTTATCGAGGCTCCATAAGGCTTTATGCGTAGCACCCATCGGTTTCCATAAATACTTTTCTGTTAGTTCCGAAACGGATTTCCCGCTTGCTTTTTCAAGGATAAAGGCCAGCAGTTGGGTGTTGCCACTCTGGTACTTATAATATTCACCCGGTTGATCAACCACCTCCATTTCTTTGATCAGGTCCCTGAGGTCTTCCCCATAATAAGCCTGGGTGGTGACGGAAAAAGGGCTTTCATAGCTTTCATCCCAATTGAGGCCCGAGCTCATGGTGAGCAGGTGTTTAATGGTAAGTTGCCGGTTCATGCCTGCTTTAAACCGGGGAATAAAATCACCCACAGGCTGGTCAACAGATTGTATGTACCCGTGATCGATGGCAATGCCCACCAATAGCGATACGATGCTCTTGGTTGCCGAAAAAGCATTGGAAATGGTGTTGGTGTCGAATCCGTACAGGTATTTTTCGTAAAGTATGGAATCATTGTGAATAACCAGGTAAGAGCTGGTTTCCAGGCTTTTGAATGCTTTCATGTAGTCATCCGATATCCGGAGTTTTCCATAAGCCTTCGACTTCGGCCACGGGTCAGGCTTTTGCGCTTTCCTGATGGTGCGGTTATCGAAGAATTTATAATCCAGTATGCCAGCCTTTTGATAAAAAAGTGCCTTACGCAGGTATATGGGTGAAAAGATCAGGACAAGACCCGGGATCACAACCAGGATGAAAAAGAATACCAAAACTATTTTTGCTCGTTTACTCATGGCCCAATAATTTTCCCGCTACTTCAAGATTGCGGGTGTTTATCACATTTTTTCCTTCGGGTGAATACAGATATTTGATCAAATCTTTATAACGTTCGTTAATCCGGCCCCTGACGATCTTTATGGTGCTGTTCATTAATTTATTTTCCTGTGTGAAGCCCTCTTCAAGCAAACCAAAGGTAGCCGGCATCCAGCGCTCGGGGAATTCACCTTCGAATTCGCCATCTTTGCGGTAACGGTTGATCTCCTCCTGCAAAACATTGACCACTGCTTCGGCGGTTTGCTGATCGGAAGCTTCCAGACCTTTATCTGCCAGCAATTTCTTAATGGCTTCTATATTGGGATAGATCAGGGCGATGGTATACGGATCCTGGTTGTTGTGAAGCATAATTTGATCGATATAAGGCGAATGTTCGGTTAAACTTTCCTCTATTCCCTCGGGACTGAACTTTTCGCCATCGCTGCTAATAAGCAGGCTTTTAAAACGCCCCAATACATATAAAAAGCCGTCTTTGCCCATATAACCCATATCACCGGTGTATAGCCAGCCATCCTTGATGGTTTCATGAGTGGCTTTTTCATTTTTCCAATAGCCCTTCATCACATTTTCGCCGCGAATAACAATCTCGCCCTTTTCTCCTTCGGGAAGTTCATGCCCGTTTTCATCCATGATCTTAAGGTCGAGGTTTTCCACCAGGAAACCCGATGATCCCAGCCTGTGCTTATGGGGTGCATTGGAAGAAATAATGGGAGCGGCTTCCGAAAGGCCGTATCCCTGGTACATGGGCATGCCAATGGCATAGAAATACTTTTGCAACTCAATATCGAGCAAAGCGCCGCCACCAATGAAAAATTTTAGTTCTCCCCCGAAATTATCACGTATTTTTTTAAAGATAAGACGATCATATAATTTAAGCAGAAGCTTTTTATGCAACTGGAACCCATCATGGCGCTGATACCCATCACCATTTAGCTGATAAGCAATATTCAGAGCATGGTGATATAGCTTTTCAATGGTTTTTCCTTTCTGACTGATCCCCCGCTCGATGTTTTTGCGGAAATTCTTGGCCAGCGAAGGAACACTGAGAATTATGTTGGGTTTGATCTCCTTAATATTTTTAGGGATATTTTTAAGGGTTTCGAGCTGGCTTTTACCAACCTCAATGCAGGCAATACTGGCGCCCATCTCGATAAAACTGTACAAACCTGCTGTATGGGCAAAGGAATGATCCCACGGAAGAATGAGTAAGGTTTTGTAATCCTGTGGAATATCCATCAAACCGATTGCCTGCTCCACATTGGCCGTATAATTCCGGTGGCTGAGCAAAATGCCTTTGGGATCGGAAGTGGTTCCTGAGGTGTAGCTGATGTTGGCATAATCCTCGGGCGAAACACGCTGCCAGGTATTTTCAAAATCATCCGGGGCATCTTTCAGAAACTTTTTACCCTCCTCGACAATTTCATGATATGCCAATTCATTTTCGCCCTCTGCCGGTGGATCGAGCAGGATGATCTGTTCCAGGTCGGGAAGCTCTTGACTGATTTTCCGGATTTTACCGGCATGCCTGCCCGAGGCAATTACCATGCGACATTCCGAATGCTTTAGCCGGAAAATCAACTCACTGCCTTCTTCAAGTTTAACCGACAAGGGTACACAGGTAGCTCCGGCGTATAATACGGCCAATTCGCTTACCAGCCATTCAGTGCGACCTTCGGCAAGCAAGGCGATTTTATCATTCTTTTTAACACCATTTGCGATCAATCCGGCCGAAAAACGGTAGACCATTTGCCGGATTTCTTCATAAGTCTTACCCTCATAGCTGCCATCTTTCTTTTCCCACATCAGGGTATTTTGAGCGTAACGCGCTGCGTTTTTTTCAAAAAATTGAGGAATGCTAGTCATTCTTATTTTCTTAGTTTTAGCATAAAGATAAGGCAAAATTAATTATTTGTAATTTTGCACCTCCATTTTTAAAAGAAGAAGGTTATACTATGACAAGACCCACAATACTGGTTACGAATGATGATGGAATAATGGCGCCTGGTTTGCGTCATTTGATAAATATTGTACGCGATTATGGCGATGTGGTGGTGGTTGCACCGGATAAGCCTCAATCGGGTATGGCGCACGCCATTACCATATCAACACCCATACGGTTGGAGAAAATTCATGAAGAAGAAGGTTATAAAGAATATGCTTGCAACGGAACCCCTGTTGATTGTGTAAAAGCAGGCGAGAAGATCATCTTGGAACGGAACCCCGATCTGCTTGTGTCAGGGATCAATCACGGTTCCAATTCTTCTATCAATGTGATTTATTCGGGGACCATGGCGGCAGTGCTTGAGAGTGCAGCCGAAGGAATCCCTTCCATAGGTTTTTCGCTGGTCGATTATTCCATGGATGCCCAATTCAATCATGCTGAAAAACACATCAGGAGGATTATCGAACAAGTGGTTAATAACGGCTTGCCTGAACGCATTTGCCTTAATGTGAATATTCCTTCGGTGAACGGTGGCGAAATCAAGGGTACTAAGGTATGCCGGCAGGCCAAGGCATATTGGGATGAAACCTTTGAAAGCCGCGTTGACCCGAGAAGAAAGGATTATTACTGGCTTACAGGAGTGTTTAAAAACCTGGATCAGGGAGAAGATACCGATGAACATGCCCTGGCCAACAATTACATATCGGTAGTGCCGGTACAGCTTGACCTTACGGCGCATCATGTGATCAACACCCTTAAAAAGTGGAACCTGAACGGTGAAGACAAATAGTTTATGTCGATATTTAAAAAAGATTCATTTCTCCTTGGTGGGATTTTAGGAATTCTCATACCTATAATAATTATTGCCCTGATATTTCTGGTGAGATTTCTTTTTATCAGTGATGTCGCAGGCGGTAATATACTCAATGATGATAAATTGTTGCTGGTGAGCGTTTTTATCAATTTACTGCCCATGCGCTATTACCTGGTAAGCCTTAAATTCGATAGAACGGGAAGGGGAATATTACTGGTAACCTTTGTATTGGGCATACTCTATTTTATTTTTGTGCATAACCGCGGATTGAGCTTGTTGTAAAAAGCCTTGCTGCGACAGAACGCTGACGGATGAAATATTATATTATAGCAGGTGAAGCATCGGGCGATCTTCACGCCGCAAATCTTATGAAGCATATCAAAAGCCATGACCCGGAGGCCCGGTTCAGGTTTTGGGGTGGCGATAAGATGCAGGCACAAGGTCAGGAGCTGGTTAAACACTACCGCGACCTGGCTTTTATGGGATTTTCCGAAGTGGTGATGAACCTGCGTACCATCCTTCGAAATATCCGTTTCTGCAAGGATGATATTGTGCGCTATGAACCTGATGTTATTATTTTGGTTGATTATCCGGGTTTTAACCTCCGGATTGCCGAATTTGCCCACAACTCAGGTTACCGGGTGTTTTATTACATCTCACCACAGGTGTGGGCCTGGAAACAAAGCCGTGTGAAGAAGATCAAGAAATATGTTGAACGCATGTTTGTGATCCTGCCTTTTGAACAGGAATTTTATGCAAAACATAACTTTCCTGTCGATTTTGTGGGGCATCCCTTACTCGATGCCATTGAAGAAGATATACATCCCCCGGATCGCGAGGAATTTCTTAAAAAGAATGATCTACCCGAAAAGCCCATAGTGGCTTTGCTACCGGGTAGCCGTAAGCAGGAAATTGCCGGCATGCTGGCCGTGATGCTCGAGGTGGCTGACCGGTTTTCCGGCTATCAATTTGTAATTGCCGGTATGTCGTCAATACCTAAAGCTTTCTATGATAAGATTACCAAAGAGCATGGCATCAAAATTATCATCGATCAAACGTATGCCTTGTTATCTCATGCAGAAGCAGCCCTGGTAACCTCAGGAACAGCCACCCTGGAAACAGCTTTAATGGAAGTTCCTGAGGTAGTGTGTTACCGAGGCAGCGGGGTTTCTTACCAAATTGCCAAGCGATTGGTAAAAGTTGATTATATTTCGCTGGTGAATCTAATCATGAAAAGGGAGATCATTAAGGAATTGATTCAAAACGAATTTACCAGCGATAACCTGGCACATGAACTGGATAAAATTTTACATAACGGGCAGATTAGAAATAAGATGCTCGATGATTATAAGTTATTAAAAAAGAAATTAGGCGGAAAGGGAGCTTCGGAGCATGCTGCCCGCCTGATGGTTGAATATTTGAATGAAAACAGCAAAACAGCTAAATATGAAACTTAATTGGATAGCCATATTGATCATTTCCGGAGTATTCTTGGCGTCTTGTGGGCAACAGCAAGATACAAGTAATGAAGACACAGCCAATGAGCAGCAATCTGCAAAAAACAACGTGGAACAGGTAAAGCCTTCCGGTGATACCGTTAAAAGCCATGAGCAGAAACAACAGGAGCAATCCGGTGAGAAAGCTGAGGCGGCTGGCAAGCAGGGTGTAAAGGATTATTTTGACGAATCGGACGAAGAAGCCATTCCGCTAAAAGCAAAAGACGATACCGCTAGCAAAAGCCGTGAACCATCCTACACCGAAATCTTCAAGCCCATAGAGGAGGGATTGAAGAAAGCCCGCAACGGTGATTTCAAAGGGTCGATCGAACACTTTAATGAAGCTATAGAGATGGCTCCTGAGGAGATTACGGGCTATTTATACCGGGGTAAGTCGAAAGCCGAACTCGGTAATTATGATGGGGCCATCGATGATTTCGACAAGGTGCTGGAAATGAAACCAGGTAACCATCGGGGTTACTATAACCGTGGCCGCACTTATATTGATATGGGTGATTACAGGCAAGCTATTGAAGATATTACCAAAGCAATTGATGCCGAACCGAATTATGCAAAGGCTTACAATTACCGGGGCGTTGCTAAGGCCAACCTGGGTATGCACCAGGAAGCCATTAAGGACTACCGGAAAGCTCTTGATCAGAAACCCGAATTTGCCCAAGCCCATTATAACATTGGTTTGGCAATGGCCCAGCAGGGCAACTTCAATGAATCCATCGATCATTTTGATAAAGCCCTGGAGATCAGCCCTAATTACACTGCTGCATTGATTAACCGGGGAAATGCCTTTGTATACACGAAGCAATATGAGCAGGCCATTAAGGATTTTTCAAGGGCTTATAAAATGGATTCAACCAAGCTGAATGTACTGGTTAACAGAGGCATTGCCAAATACCAGTCGGGCAATAAGCAAGGCGCCTGCGAGGATTGGCAACAAGCCAAAGACCTTGGCAATCAGATGGCATCCAATGCAATTGCGAAGTATTGTAAGTAGTGTACGCTCCCTCAATCTCATTTCGAATTGATTAACTTTGTTGTATGTTTTTCAGGGATGAAGGTGTATTGGTATATATGCAAATAGGGGAAGGGCCGAGAAAGATAAAAGGCAATTGGCTAAGGAGGATTATTATTGATTTTTTATACAGACATTGCTTATCTTTGAGTGAAGTGCTTGAGTCCATACAATCAATGCTAAGATAGGGATGTTATAATGTATCTTTTTCTTTTCAATCCTATAACATCTTTCACATACAGGTATTAAAATATTTCCATATTTCCAGCGTAATAATAGGGCGAAAACTTTTTATAGGCTTAAATGTTACTAATTCGGAATTAAACAACAGGAAAACATATGGTATTCGATCTTGATTTAATCAAAACAGTTTATGAGAAAATGCCCCAACGCATTGATGCAGTGAGAAAAATGCTGGGGCGCCCGTTAACGTTGAGTGAAAAAATCCTTTATGCCCATTTGTATGATCAACTTCCCTCAAATGCATACAAAAGGCTTGAAGATTATGTGAATTTCGCCCCCGACCGTGTGGCCATGCAGGATGCAACGGCACAGATGGCCTTGCTGCAGTTTATGAATGCCGGTAAGGATAAAACCGCTGTTCCCAGCACTGTCCATTGTGACCACCTAATACAGGCAGAAGTTGGAGCTGAGAAAGATTTGGCGCAGGCCAAAAAATCCAACAACGAAGTATATGACTTCCTCCAGTCAGTTTCGAACAAATATGGCATTGGCTTTTGGAAGCCTGGTGCCGGCATTATTCACCAAGTAGTGCTTGAAAATTATGCTTTTCCGGGTGGTATGATGATAGGAACCGACTCTCACACACCGAACGCGGGTGGTTTGGGTATGGTAGCTATTGGCGTAGGCGGCGCCGATGCCGTGGATGTAATGGCCGGCATGCCCTGGGAATTGAAGATGCCTAAATTGATCGGTGTTAAACTCACCGGTAAATTAAATGGTTGGACGGCTTCTAAAGATGTTATCCTGAAAGTGGCGGGACTGCTCAGTGTTAAAGGTGGTACCGGAGCTATTGTGGAATATTTTGGCGATGGAGCCGACTCGATATCGGCAACCGGTAAAGGCACTATTTGCAATATGGGGGCAGAGATCGGAGCCACTACTTCTATTTTCGGTTATGATAACCGCATGAGCAATTACCTGCGCGATACCAATCGTGCCGAGGTAGCTGATCTGGCCGATCAGATCATGCCCTACCTGCGCTCTGATGAGGATGTTTATAATAATCCGAATAACTACTATGATGAACTCATCGAGATCAACCTTTCCGAGCTGGAGCCGCATATCAACGGGCCTTATACCCCTGATGCCGCTCATCCGGTATCGGAATTTGTGAAGATTGTGAAGGAGAAAAATTATCCACAAAAGCTTGAAGTGGGATTGATAGGTAGTTGTACCAACTCATCCTATGAAGATATTACCCGTGCAGCCAGTGTAGCAAAGCAAGCCAAAGATAAGGGCTTGAAAGCAGCTTCTGAATTTACAGTTACCCCGGGATCGGAACAAATCCGTTATACCACTGAGCGCGATGGTTTATTGAAAGTTTTTGAAGATGTTGGGGGAACGGTTTTGGCCAATGCCTGCGGACCATGCATTGGGCAATGGAAGCGCCACAACCAGGACCCGGACAAGAAAAATTCCATTATCACCTCCTTTAACCGGAATTTTGCCAAGCGTAACGATGGCAATCCGAACACGCACGCATTTGTGGCGTCACCGGAAATCGTAACGGCCATGGCCATTGCCGGTGACCTTACCTTTAACCCGCTAACCGATACCCTTGAAAACGAGAAGGGTGAAAAGTTGAGATTTGAAGAACCTACCGGCATTGAAAAACCGGCCGAAGGTTTTGAGGTAAAAGATGCAGGTTACGTGCCTCCTGCAGAAAGCAGTGAGGAAGTAGAGATCAAAGTAGATCCCAATTCCAACCGCTTGCAGTTGCTCGATCCCTTCGATCCCTGGCATGGTGATGATTTTAAGGGTTTGCGATTGCTCATTAAGGCTAAAGGCAAATGTACCACCGATCATATTTCCATGGCCGGTCCGTGGCTTCGCTTCCGCGGTCATTTGGACAACATTTCCGACAACCTGCTGATGGGTGCCGTCAATGACTTTAATGACACAACCAACCTGGTGATGAACCAGGAAACCGGCGAATACGATGAAGTTTCGGATGTGGCACGTGATTATAAGCAGCGAGGCTTAGGCTCTATCATTGTAGGTGATGAAAATTACGGTGAAGGCTCTTCCCGTGAACATGCCGCCATGGAACCCCGCCATCTGAATGTAAAGTCAGTATTAGTGAAATCCTTTGCCCGCATCCACGAAACCAATTTGAAAAAACAAGGCGTTTTGGCCTTAACCTTTGATAATCCAGGGGATTATGACCGCATCAGGGAAAAGGATCATATCGATATAAAAGGCCTGAAAGAACTGGCCCCCGGCCGTCAACTCACCGTGGTACTAAACCACGAAGACGGCTCCACCGAGGAATTCAAAGCCAATCATACCTATTCGAAAGTGCAGATCGAGTGGTTCAAAGCAGGAAGCGCCTTGAATTTGATCAGGAAGCAGAATAAATAATGAATTTATTGGTGATAAGTTTGGCTAGTCCCTAGAGTCTATTTGAAAGTTGAAGAAGAGCACGGGTTTTGTGCTAAGCTTCTGATAAATTTGTATCTGGATAAAAGGTGGATATTGGAAATCAGGTTGTTAGATTGGTGCTTCTATGTATGCCCCTAAATCCCCTAAAGGGGACTTTGGGCAATGCATCTATTGTTTTATCAGGAATACAGCAAGCATGCTCTGAAAAAAGCCCCCTTTAGGGGGTTGGGGGCGAGAAAAAGTGGAATATTAGTTCTTCCCATAATCGATTTTATAACCATTTTCCTGGTTGGTTTTCCGGTTAATTTTTGCCTGGGGTGGATATTATACGAATCCCCAAGCAGGAGTTTACTATATCACCTTTAACTGAAGGCTACCAATTTCCAGCTATCCTTACCCCTAAATCCCCTGAAGGGGACTTTGGGCGCTGCAACTATTGTTTTATCAGGAATACAGCAAGCATGCTCTGAATAAAGCCCCCTTTAGGGGGTTGGGGGCGTGAAAAAGTGAATGTTGCTTTTTACCTATGGTTGTTTTTATAACCATTTTCCTGGTTGATTTTCCGGTTAATTTTTGCCTGGGGTGGATATTATACGAATCCCCAAGCAGGAGTTTACTATATCACCTTTAACTGAAGGCTACTAATTGCCAGCTATCCTTACCCCTAAATCCCCTAAAGGGGACTTTGGGCAATGCATCTATTGATTTAATGGGGAAACGGCCGGTGCATTCTGAAAAAAGCCCCCTATAGGGGGTTGGGGGTGAGCAAAGGTGGTTATTGATTTATTCGTTTAATTTATTTCAAAAGGACTTTTTCATATTTCTTAAAATATGCCTCTCAACCCTTTAAGAGAATATGTTTCTGTTTAAATAAATATAGATAGTTTACTTAACTTGAAGTTATTTTTGAATTAAATCAAACATAAATGAGTATCTTAATACTCACAAATTTGAAATAAAATGAAAAGACGTTCTGTTAATCGGTCGATGTTCTATAATGCTCCTTCATGGATTTTTCAGAAAGCAGCAGAGCTGCGAAAGAATATGACAATGCCTGAAAAAATTCTCTGGGAAAGATTAAGGAAGAACCAACTCGGGGTGAGATTTAAGGCTCAACATCCTATTGATAGGTTTATAGTTGATTTTTATTGTCATAAGTTGAAGTTGGTGATTGAAATAGATGGTGGCATTCATAAACAGAAAAGAGAATATGATATTGGCAGAGCCGCTGAAATCAATAAGTATGATATAAAAATCCTAAGATTTAAAAATGAAGAGGTAATAGAAAATATAGATTGTGTGTTAAATGAAATCCGTAAACATATGTAGCATACTGCTTTATACGCTCTACAAATGCCGGATTGATTATTAGAAGCAATTCTGCATCAGATATTGAAATAGAAGGGGAATTTGGCGCGAATCTTTTTTTGTTTTGTATCTGAGATTATTTTAAGCAATCAATGCTGTAGATTAAACCGTCAGGAAAGTGACTCCAATATAGCCCCTAAAGCTCCTTAAGGGGACTTTGGGCGCTGCAACTATTGTTTTATCAGGAATACAGCAAGCATGCTCTGAAAAAAGCCCCCTTTAGGGGGTTGGGGGCGTGAAAAAGTGGAATATTGTTTTTTACCTATAGTTGTTTTTATAACCATTTTCCTGGTTGATTTTCCGGTTAATTTTTGCCTGGGGTGGATATTATACGAATCCCCAAGCAGGAGTTTACTATATCACCTTTAACTGAAGGCTACCAATTGCCAGCTATCCTTACCCCTAAATCCCCTTAAGGGGACTTTGGGCGCTGCAACTATTGTTTTATCAGGAATACAGCAAGCATGCTCTGAAAAAAGCCCCCTTTAGGGGGTTGGGGGTGAGCATAGGTGGACTAGTAGCTTTACCCACCAACTACCGGCTACCAACTATCATAATTCACACCCCATAGCCAATACCATACCTCCCCTCCTCACTATTCATTAAAGCTCACCACCTCCCCCTTGAACCATAGCCAACAATTTTTGTTCTTTCTTAAAAATCGGAACTATCATGAGCCTAAATAATACCGCAACTAAAGCTGATTTCAGAAAAAAAACACGATCGTCTATTTTAGCTTCTATCACAAACGAAGAGATTATCAATGATTACCGCTTGGCCAACGAAAGCCGTCAGGCCAGCTATATCGGCCGGCGGGAGGTGCTTACCGGCAAGGCTAAATTCGGCATTTTTGGGGATGGCAAGGAGATTCCCCAACTGGCTATGGCTAAGTTGTTTCAAAACGGCGACTGGCGAGCCGGCTATTACCGCGACCAAACCTTTATGATGGCAGCCGGATTAATGACCCTGGAAGAATTTTTTGCCCAGCTATACGGCGACACCGACTTGGAAGCCAACCCGGCCAACGGCGGACGCTTGATGAATAACCACTTTGCCACCCGAAGCCTGGATGAAAAAGGTGTGTGGAAAAACCTGATGAGCCAAAAAAACAGTTCGGCCGATATATCGCCCACTTCCGGGCAAATGCCCCGTATGTTGGGATTGGCCCTTGCTTCAAAGATGTTTCGGCAAACCCCGGAGATTACGCATCTAAAGCACTTTTCTAATGGTGGTCGTGAAGTGGTTTTTGGCACTATTGGCGACTCCAGTACCTCCGAGGGGCATTTCTGGGAAACCGTGAATGCTGCCGGTGTGTTGCAGGTTCCAATGGCATTAAGTGTTTGGGATGATGATTACGGCATTTCGGTGGAAAAGAAATATCAAACCACCAAGGAGAGTATTTCAGCCATTATGAAAGGTTTTGAACGGGATAAGCAGTACGACGGTTATCTCATTTACAAAGAAAAAGGATGGGATTATCCGGCATTAATAGAGATGTATGAAGAAGGCATATCCGCAGCCCGCAAAGACCATGTCCCGGTGCTATTTCATGTAGATGAATTAACGCAGCCACAGGGCCACTCCACCTCGGGTTCACATGAGCGTTATAAAAGCAAGGAACGCCTGAAGTGGGAAGAGGAAAACGACGGCATCCACAAGATGCGCGAATGGATGATCGAAAACGATATTGCCACGGCCGAAGAGCTTGATCAAATCGAAAAAGAGGCACAAAAACGTGCTAAGGAAGCCCGCAAGAAGGCCTGGAAGAATTATATGGATCCCCTGAAAAAGAAACGCGACCAATTCCTGAAAATGGTGGATACCACCACCTGCAATTGCGCCAAAACTGAAAAGATCAACGCCATCAAAACGGAATTGGAACGTGTGGCTGATCCCAGCCGCAAGGATATCATTTCATCGGCCAAGCGTATCCTGCGCCTGATATGTGATTCGTGCAGCGATCCGAGCAACTCGCTAAAGGAGAACGTAACCAACTGGCTTAACGAAGAAATGCGGGATAATACCGAACGTTATAATACTTACCTCTACAGCCGCTCAGAAAAAGCTGTTAAAAATGTGGAACCGGTTGCACCTGTATATAAAGATGATTCAGAAGAAGTGCCCGGTCGTGAAATTTTGCGGGATAACTTTGATAAAATACTGGAGCAAAATCCCGAAGTGATCGCCTTTGGTGAGGATGTTGGAAAGATCGGTGGTGTAAACCAAAGCTGGGAAGGCTTGCAGCAGAAATACGGTGAACACCGGGTATTCGACACCGGTATCCGTGAAGCCACTATCATTGGGCAAGGTATTGGTATGGCAATGCGTGGACTGCGCCCCATAGCCGAGATCCAGTATTTCGATTACCTGTTGTTTGCCCTTCAGGTGATCAGTGATGACCTGGCAACCTTGCAATACCGTACCCGTGGCGGCCAAAAGGCCCCCATGATCATCAGCACCCGGGGGCATAGGCTGGAAGGCATCTGGCACGCCGGCTCGCCATTGAGTATGGTTATTAACTCCGTTCGTGGTGTTCATGTGTTGGTTCCGCGGAATATGACACAGGCCGCCGGATTATATAACACAATGATCGCTTCGGATGAACCGGCTTTATTGATCGAACCGCTTAATGGGTATCGCCTGCGCGAAAAGAAGCCCGAAAACATTGGCGAATTCCGCATCCCTGTAGGTGAGCCTGAAGTGATGATGGAAGGCAACGACGTTACCATAGTCACTTACGGTTCTTGCGTGCGCATTGCTATGGATGCGGCCAAACAACTGCGCGAGTTTAGCATTACTCCCGAGGTGATCGATGTGCAAACCCTGGAACCTTTCGATATTCACCATAAGATCACTGAATCCGTCAAGAAGACCAGCCGGGTGATCTTTTTTGATGAGGATGTTCCGGGTGGCGCTACGGCCTATATGATGCAAAAGGTGCTCGAGGGACAAAAAGCATATTATTATCTCGATTCGGAACCCCGTTCTGTCACTGCGAAGGCTCACCGGCCGGCTTATAGCACCGACGGGGATTATTTTTCCAATCCGAATGCTGAAGATGTGTTCGAGGCCGTTTATAACCTGATGCATGAATTTCATCCATACAAGTATCCAAAAATCTTTTAAGATAAGACTATGACCAATGATCGCAATAAACTGCTCAGGATAGCACTGGTCCTGAGCTTTGTTACTATAGGATATAACCTTATTGAAGGTGTGATTTCCATATTTTTCGGAATGGAAGATGAAACCCTTGCCTTGCTGGGGTTTGGTGTAGATAGCTTTGTGGAGGTGATCTCCGGTATTGGGATTGCGCATATGATCTTTCGTATGCGACAAAAAAAGCATGACATCGAAATGCACGATCAATTTGAACGGCAAGCTTTGCGCATTACCGGATTTGCCTTTTATCTCTTAACAGCCGGTTTGGTTGTGGGAGGAGTGCTGAAGATTATTCAGCAATCCGAACCCACTACCACCATTGTCGGGGTGATCATCTCTTCCATATCTATTCTTACGATGTATTTTTTAATGCACTATAAGCTCAAGGTGGGTAAAAAGCTGGACTCGGCAGCTGTTGTTGCCGATGCCAACTGCACCAAATCCTGTTT
>JAIPAP010000155.1 GCA_021740045.1 Bacteroidales bacterium | reverse complement strand
TTCTTTCAAATTGAATGATGGTTACCGTTTTTTCCGATCATAATACCAACTGTAGTTGGACATTCACCATATAGTGAAGTGTGTTAGAATCATCCTCCGTATAGACCGTTCCGTTTAATGACAAGTTTGAGGCACCAATCAACTGATAATTGGTACCCAGTGTTATCCCTTGATAGACGTTATCAGGGTTATCAGGTTCATGGTAATCCCATCTGCCGATAGCCTCCCATTTCTTTGCAATTTTGTACCTGCCCAGCAAGTATCCTCCTAAAGATTGTTCTCTTGTATCAGGGGCAATTTCCTGGTCATTGAGCATAATTTCCCCTCTCAGGTAAATGGGATTATTTTTGTATTCCGCATGGGCGCCCCAGCGTTTTCTGTCAAGCTTTTCAAACGACGGAGTCTCGTAGGTGCCAATATGAGAAGAGACCCCGGCCATAATGGTTTCTGTAAGAGAAAAGTCTATTCTTCCCACCAAATCTTTCGGATTGGCATTTTCTAAAATATTCGCCCCGCTTCCGTTTACCAAGGCCAGTGAATAATTCATCCACTCATGTTCTCCATAAGCCATTACCCCGACATCCCTGAACATTCTAAAAGGGTTCATGTTTCGTGTGGAAAACGCTCTTTCAATAGCGGGATTTTTAGGGATGGGCTCAGGCCCTTCCAGTCCGAATGGTAAAAGAAACTGACCTACCCGCAGATTAAAAAGGGGATGAATGGTAAAATCGGCAAATGCATTTACTAAAGCCGGTTCATTATTGGGCGGCTCAACGGTTCCGGCAATTAAATTCAAACGGATGTTTTTACTGATATACCCTGTAAACCCGAATCTGGCCCGGTGGATTGAAAAGTTGGCTGGTCTCTCAGCAATGTCATAAGCGCTGAAATGGGTCTGTAAAAATCCGGCCGGCTGCAAATCCGGGTATGATGCCTGTTCTTTACTATCGGAGTTTCCCTCCGTGTTCTGCGTCCATGCCGGTTGGATGATAAATAATAAGAGACCAAGCATAAAAATATGCTTTAACAATCCATGCTTATTAAAACTACTTCTTTCAATTTTCTTAGTCTGCATAATTTATAATTTTTTTACATACTTAATTTGTTTACTGCATCGGAAATTATGTCAACTGCCCGGTCGACTTCCTCTTTTGTCGTATTTTTTCCTGTGGAAATCCTTACTGTGGAGGCTGCTGTCATATGCTGAATATTCATCGCCTCAAGTACCGGGGAAATTTCTGTTATATCGGCATGACAAGCCGAGCCGGTAGATATAAACACCTCATGGCCGATCACTGAGGTCAAGGTATGGGCTTCCACGTTTTCAAAGGCAAGGCTCAGGGTATTGGGAAGGCTGTTGTCCAGATCCGTGTTAAGGATTACACGGTTGCCATGTTTGCCGGTTAAGCCTTCCAGCAGACGAATTCGCATATCCGACATGAGTTGACGGTTCCTATTAAGGTCTCTACCGGCAATTTCACAGGCTTTTCCCAGCCCGGCAATCTGGATGACGTTTTCTGTTCCCGGCCTTATACCGCTTTCCTGACCACCCCCATACATAAGATTCTCAATCTTTACTCCTTCCCGGATATAGAGGGCCCCTATCCCTTTAGGGGCATATAATTTATGCCCGGCAAGAGTAAGAAGGTCAACTCCGAGGGCAGCCACATTTGTATTGATTTTTCCGGCTGACTGGGAAGCATCGGTATGAAATAATACGTTATTTTTTTTGGCTATTTCAGATACTTCACCAATGGGTTGAATGGCCCCCACTTCATTGTTGGCATGCATAATGGAGATCAGAATAGTGTCTGGACGGATAGCAGCAGCCACCTCCTCAGCATGAACCACGCCTTTGTTATCTACGGGCAGATAAGTAATGTCAAATCCTTCTGAATCCAGATATCTGCATACCTCTGTCACGGAAGGATGTTCAACCGAGGAGGTAACAATATGCTTCCCTTTTACTTTATTGGCCAGGGCAGCCCCCCTTATGGCATGATTGTTCGATTCGGTGCCCCCGCTGGTAAAGATGATTTCCTCTGGGTTGGCGCCTATCAAGCCTGCCAACTGCTCTCTTGCCCGGATGATGGTTTGCTTGCTTTTTCTTCCTATCGAATAGAAGCTGGATGGGGTGCCAAAGTAGGTGTGCATATAGGGGAGCATTTCATTTAATACCTCTTTGTCAATGGGAGTGGTGGCATTATAATCCAGGTAAATCTCCATAATCCTTAAACTACATTAAGTCTTTCTTTTTTTCTTCAAATTCCTGCTTGTCTATTTCTCCCTTTGCATACCGTTTTTTTAATACATCGAGAGCTGAGCCTCTATTTGCGGTTGCCGGCGAGGGGTTATGAGTGGTTAATCTCACCACCAACCAACTAATCAGGGCGATGATTATGAGGCCGATTATCCAGCCTCCACCCATTCCAAAACCCGGTCCATTGCCAAATCCACCCATCATTCCTTGCATTCCATGCAACACAATTAACTCTTTCATCTCATTATATTTTTTGATTTAAAACCATTTTTAATTTTTTATATATCCCCGTCAAAGCTTTATAGGAACACCTGTTATTTTACTTCCTGCCTGAAGCAGTTTTTTATAAAATGCCTTTTTAAAGCCAACCGGACTTAACCACCATTTTTCAAAAAGGATTTTCCCGATATGCCATTTCTTACCCACTATTTTAAGCTGTACCTGCGGGTGGGGTTGCCCGAAAAAATCACCATAAGCAAATCCGGCTAAATTCTCTCCGGCTTCCAGCATGCAATACCCCTCGGCACCAAATGTTTTATCAGCATTTTCACCATTGATTTGTTTGCCAATATTTTGTGCCACAACCTTTGCCTGCAAGTCTGCAAAGACCCCTGCTTTAGGCAGCATCATCGGTTTATCCGGGTCCCATCTTCCCGGCAGTGATACGGATGCATTATCTCCGATGGCAAACACGTTTTCATGTTTTGTCTTAAGGGATGCCGCATCCACATCTATCCAGCCTTTGTTATTCGCTAAATCTGATTTTCTTACAACTTCGGGTGCCTGATGTGGAGGAATAACTACGAGCAAGTTATACTCAAAAGATCCGTTTCCGTTAAAAATCAGTTGCTTTGATTTTGCATCGACCGAATCAAGCTGCATCTTTGGATGGAAGCGTATTCTTTTTTTATCAAGAATATTTGTAACGGCATTTCCCAGCTCCGGCCCGGCAACGGGCAGTGGTTGCGGTTCAGGGGTAAAAAGATGGATATCCGTTTGCTCACGGACGCCTTTATCAGTTAAAAAATCTTCAATAAGCATGGCCCCTTCGTAGGGTGCCCCGGGACATTTGTAAGGCATTGATGAAATGACGACGGCCACTTTACCTCCCGGAAAATTCTTCAGCGTATCATGCAATTTTGCAGCGCCTTCATAAGTATAAAAGGTGTGGGTGCTATCGTCCAAGCCAGTGATTTTTTCCGGGGCCAGATCAGCTCCAAGTGCTATTACAAGAAAATCATAATGAAATTCTTTTCCGTCTGCTGCTACTTTCTTTTCATCTGAAACAATTTCATCAACGGTGGCATTTATCACCTCAACATTCTTTCTCAGAAGGGATCGGAGCGGCACGCTTATGTGCTCTTTTTTGCGGTCTCCATTCATTAACCATAAATATGAAGGAGCAAACGTGTGCTCTTTATTTTTTTCGATAAGGATAATTTTGTGTTCCCTGCCTAAAAGGCTGCTCAATTCATTGGCCGTTACAATTCCGCCAACTCCCCCTCCCAGAATAATAATTGTTTTCATTTTATTTCATTTGATTGATTGATCTGATTCTAATTGCTTCATTTTCCATTCGGGATACCCTTCATGAAGCCGTCTGGCATTGTAGCCTTTTTCCCAAAGGGTCTTGACCGCTTCATCGGATAAGGCACAAAACGGCCCGCGGCAATAGGCAATGATCTCCTTGTCCCTGGGAAGATCGTCCAGGTTATTTAGCAGCTCATTGACAGGTACAGATTTAGCTCCGGGAATATGGCCAAATTCATATTCTATATACGGGCGTACATCAATGACCAGCACATTATCATTTTGCAGCTTTTCTTCGAGCTCTTCCAGGCTCAGGGCTTCCGAGGTTTTATGCTCCTCCCTTTGTTTGTTCAGTGTTTTTTCGAGTTCGGCAATCTCCCGGATTCCATATTTCAAGATATGCTGATAACAGGTAAGAAACTCATTACTGGCTATTGAATAATAGACGTAATGGCCTTGTTTTCTTGTCTTTACGATATTGTTGTTTTTTAGTACCTGCAAATGCTGGGATACATTGGCAAACGTAACACCCGTCGCATTTACCACTCCTTCTACGCTTTTTTCTCCCTGCGACAGCATCTCGATGATCTCCAGGCGTATGGGATTGGAAAGGGCTTTCATGAGTTTTGAAAGCCCTTCGTATAAATTGTTTTTGTATTCTTTATCTTGCATAATTTTGTTTTACCAATGGTTGCAACAATTTCCCCTTGAGCGTCTGTTTGAATTATTATGCCCCATCCATCCTTTTTGGTGACATCTTGTCCATGAATCTGAATATTCGTCATAATATTCTCTTTGTTCCTTGTTTAATAAAGCTTTAATGTTTTTGCGATGCTCCAACCTTTCCTTGTCCATTTGGATGCTGACCTGTTCTTTTTTGTCCCGGTTAATAGCTGCCCTGAACTTAACCCGAAGGGAATCCATTGTTTGGAAATGATCTTCCCTCAAATTTTCGATTTCCTCTATCTGGTTGTCTGTAAGATGAGGGATATGGGCCGTCCAATTCATCATTCCCTTGGGTCCGGGTGTAGGTGGATGGTCACCCCAATTCATCATTTCTCTTTGTCCGAATGTTTGGCTACTCATGAACGCCATAAAGAAAACAACGGATAAAACCGCTATAACTAATGTACTTTTTTGTGTACGCATAGTCTTTAGATTTTTGATTCAACAATACATTAATTTCTTGATACAAATATAATACAATTACACAATTATTCAATAAGTCTATTGAATAATTGTGTTAAATTTATGTTAAAGAAATCAATACGTTCATTTGTTGCTTGAAATCCTTCTTTATGCAGTTTGCTATTGAGTGTAACTTTAGTTCGTCATTTTAGTAGTAGAATCTTAAATAAATTGACAGTGGCAATGATTAGAATCAAGTAGAATGGGGATAGCGCCAGAAATTGGCCGTCAATATATGCGACAAGGTTGATTATCATTTCCATTAAAAAACACCAAAATATTCAATGTAATAAGCAAATTCGCTATATTATTGGCTATTTGATTCAGGTTAACCTGATTGCGGGCCATCACGCGAAAAAAAGATCGACACTTCCGGTGTATTTTTTCTTAGCCATAGTCTTTAATTCGATGAATTTTATATATCTGAGTGGGTTGCTCCTTCCCCTCAAGTATTACTTTGGTTAGCCTTTCAATATGAAAGTGTTTTGATTCGTGTATTACTTTTAACAGTGGTTCTGTAGCCAATATATCGGCATCATATTTTTTACACAGTTTTTGAACCCGTGCGGCCACATTCAGCACATCGCCATGATATACGGTTTCTTTTTTGGTGACACCAACTTCGGCAGCAGTTACCACACCGGCATTAAGCGATGCCCTGAATCGTGGCATAACACCGAAAAACTGCAGATATTTGTTTTGTTGCCACAACAACTCTTGATTAAATGCGTGAAAAAACTCTAAGGTATCGTTTTCCTTTACATTGTTTTTCCAGGTAATTACAACCTAATCACCAACATGTTGATAAACTTTCGCCCCGTATTGAATAGTATATTTGGACATGTCGGCATACGCTTCCTGTAATAACCGGCTAAATTTGATGTGGCCTAAAAGAGATGACAGATACGTTGAATTTTCAAGGTCGATGAACATAAAAATCCGGTACTCTTGTTTCGGCCGGTGATATCTTCGAATAATGATATGAATCAGCTCTCCGTCGCCTATTTTTTTATTCATCTGTCCGAAGAAGAATATGGTTATACTTACTAGTAAGCCATATATGGCAATCAGCTTAAAATGAGCGTTGGCGACAAAATCTTCCAATTCCGCAAATGCTTCATTAGGGGATAAATTTTTGAATAATAAAGAATAGACAAAAGCGATAAAAACAGTAATGAATAAAAGCGATAATCCATACGGTTATGCTTACCAGGATATGTTTTAGCTCGTATTTACGTATTTTCTTCACACCTGGATCGGGTTGTTATTGATAAAGTATAACAGGCTGTCCATTTGCTCACCAATGACTGAATCGTACTTCTCATCATCAATGTTGAGAAAGAGCTTAAGGATATCTTTGAATAACCAG
>JAIPAP010000154.1 GCA_021740045.1 Bacteroidales bacterium | reverse complement strand
GGGATGAGGTTCTTGAAATAGGACCCGGGTCAGGGTTCTGCTCCAATTACTTAAGGAGTTGGAAGGTAATTGTTGAAACCCTGGATATGGATGAAGGTAAGCATCCGAATATAGTGGCTAACATTATTGATTATGTGCCGGAGAAAAAGTATGACCATATTATAGCCTTCGAAGTATTCGAGCATATTCCGTATGAGCAGTTCCTGGAAACACTCAAGCGGTTTAAGCCCTATTGTAAACAAATCTTCCTGAGCATTCCGGTTAACAAAAAGGCCTTGATAAAGGTACATTTTGAACTTCTAAGTCGCTGGAACATCAATTTTCAATTAGATGCCCGTCGCCATCGCATCACTGAAGGTCATCACTTTTGGGAGGTGGATTATAAACAATATGCAGTAAAGAAAGTGCTGAATGATATAAAAAGTAGGGGATATCAGCTGCAAAACAAGGCAATTGACCAGTATAAATTGTACCTGCATTTACAGTCTTAATGCCTTATAAATCAACCAAGTTTAGATGCGCTTGGTTAGAATTTCATTGCTTTTCTGTGCAGACTATTCATTTGTTAAGCCACTGTTTAAATCCAGCGGAGCGATCAATGCTCACTACAGCTTCATTATCATCATCAGGTGCGGGTTTTAAATCAAGTTTAATCCGGCTTCGCGACCAAGCCGTCATATCGGTAATGGCATCCATATTGACCAGGAATTTCCGGTTGATACGGAAAAAATTCTCAGGATCAACCAGGTTTTCAAGTTTATCAAGCGTATAATCTACCGGAAAGTCGGAGTTGGAAAAGCTTTTTAAGAAAACGCTCTTTTGCATGGCATAAAAATATGCTATATCGTCGGTATTGATCTTTTTAATTTTTTCACCGTATTGGATCAGGAAGCGTTTTTTATAGGCAGGCTGCTTTCCCTGCAGGCTTTCTCTCAGTTGGTCAAAATCGATGCGAAAAGCGGATTGAAGCTGATGATATTTCTCCAGGCTCTGTGCAAGCTCATCCCGGCGGATGGGCTTTAGCAAATAATCAATACTGTTGAGCTTAAAGGCTTTAATGGCATATTGATCATAAGCCGTGGTAAAGATCACCGGAGTATTGACCATCACCTGTTCGAAAATGCTGAAACTTAATCCGTCGGAAAGCTGGATGTCCAGAAAGATCAGGTCTGTCTTATGATTGGAAAGGTATTTTACAGCTTCCTTTACACTTCCCAGTTTTGCCATGATCTCCACTGTGGAGTCCACTTCTTTAACAAGTGATTCAAGCCTGTCGGCTGCTACAGCTTCATCCTCAATGATCAATGCTTTCATAAGTGCTTAATTTCCATTTTTGAGTTTGATCTAAAAATCTTTCAAACTGCTGATATTTAGCAAGTCCCCTTTAATCATGAAAGCTTTCGGGATAGGGGTGATAATGCTTTTTACTTTGCCCTCAATTTTATTTATATCCATTTAACTGGTTTCATCAAGATCAATTAACGGAAGCCTGGCTACATATTCATTGTTTGCACGCTTGAAATCAGGTAGCTTGTCAGAAACCAGTTCATATCGTCGTATAAGATTGGATTGCCCAATTCCGGTGGAATTGACAGCAAAAGGCTTAGGTTGTATATTGTTCTTGATAACCAGATCTTCATTTTCTATCAATATCCGCATCAATAAAGGTTTTTCTGTATTTACCGAATTATGTTTAATGGCATTTTCCAATACTGTTTGTAATGAGAGTGGCGGAAGGAGTTTTGAAAAATGGTGACTATCTATCTGAATTTCATAATGCAGGCTTTCTCCATAGCGTATTTTTTGCAAAAACAAGTAGGAGGCTGCAAAATCCAATTCCTCTTTAAGACTGACCACTCTTTTTTCAATGGTTTCCAGTACATAACGATAAATAGCCGAAAACTCATCAATGAATTCTTCAGCTTCACCGGGATTGCTGCGTACCAAACCGGAAAGTACATTCAGGCTGTTAAACAGAAAATGAGGATTCACCTGGCTTTTTAATACTTCAAACCGTATCTGGCTTAATTCCTGTTCCAGCCTTTCGGCCTTTCGTTTCGAAAAATACCCTTCGTTAAACATCGACCAGGCTTCCAGGGCACTTACCATAATAATATTCAAAACAATGGTAATTAGTGCGTTATTAATGATGTTTTTCACCAACCCATCTTCATAGGCTGATATTAAATGTGAAGTGATCGAAGCTAATATCCCAATCAATGCCCCTAGAAGGCTTGCAAGAATTATTTCAATGGTCATCCGTAGAAAAATACTTTGTGACCATCGAAGCTTGCGATTTAAAAAGGCTATTAAATGTATATCCGGAAATATGATCAGTATTAGGAAAACCGCTGTGATTAGGGTGCTGTATATCCACCGGAAAAGGAAAAGCCCGGTTCCGCTTTCAGGATAAAAGCCGGTTATTTCATTATAGGAAACAATGACTAACTGGATAAGAGTAGCTATTCCCAAAAGTATTCCAGCTACCCGCTTGGGGGCAATATACAATGAACTACCTTTTTTCATAGCCGGGAAATTTTTCATGAAACAAAAATAAACCAATATTCATATCATCTAAAGTTATGTATTGTGAGAACCTCATAATATTCGTTTCAAATTTATTTTGTAGATTTTATTTGCTTGGATTGATTTAAGCGGAAAAGGCTGCCAGTTTTAACAACAAAATGGCAGCCTTGACTTCTTTATCCCGACTGGGAGCTAAAATTTCCCCAGTTTAATGGAAATACCAGCAGTATAATTTTCCAACACATCTTCTTCGGTGTTTAGCATTTTTATGGGGGAGGTTGTGCGGTAGGTTGCATAGGCGCCTATCCACCAATTTTTACTTAAACGTGTTTGCAATTCAATTCCCGGCTCAAATACTCCATACGTATCCTGATCGATAATGTCCTCGTGCCATACCTTTTCTTTGGCAAAGGCTTTATCATATTGATATTTGATGAGCCCGGCTGCTGATATTACCGAAAAAGATGCATTAACATGCCTGCCAATGGGCTGGATATATTCCACAAACATGCCTGCATATCCCGCTTGCATATGATAGGTGCCGTCACTAACCAATTCGCGCATGGTGTGATCATTGGAAAGGCCAAATCCTGCGAATCCAAATCCCCATTTTTCATTAATAACTGCTCCTAAGCGGTAACCCAGGTATCCGCTTGAAAGATCTTGTACTTCGGAATAGCTTCCGTAAAGTCCGCCATAAAGCCCCAAAGTATGGGTTTTCTCTTTTCCAAAGGCGAGGATATAGTCACCTTCATTTTTTTGTGCTTGTGCCGAAATCATTGTTACGACCAGAAGCATTGCTGTAATTACACTTTTTGTTTTCATCTTTATTGATTTTTTGATTTCTGTATTTTTGATGAGGCAAATCTATTGGAGATTGAAAGCGCATGCTAATGAAAGCAGATGAGGCTGGATATGGAAAGGATGAATATGGATCGGTATAGGATGAACGTGTAAAGAAAATACCCTTTACCGAAAAAGATGCTTCGAAATCTGATTAAAATTTAACGGTTATATTTTACGTTTTTTACTTTTGATTGACGATGAGAAAACAATACACCATGGTAAGGTTCACTTTATTGGCATTTGCTCTACTTGCATTGCATCCGGTAACATGGCCGGTTTCGGAAAGTGATAGTGCGCAGATGAATCGTTTTATGAGCTATATTGAAAAAGCCGATGAATATACGCAGGTCAATACTGATTCCGCTCTTTTCTGGTATAACCAAGCTATGGCCTTGGCCGATCAGATGGCCGATACGGTTTCCATTGCCCGATCGCGCATGAAATTGGGCGATATCAATGCCCGCCGGGGCAATTACTCCAAAGCCCTTGAGTATTATCTTTCGTCATTGCGGATTAGCGAAGCCGCCGAACTGAAAGAAGTACTTACCGATATATACAACAACATGGCCATTCTTTATGATAAAACCAACCGCCTGGAAGAAGCCATGGATTATTACCTGAAAAGTTATCAACTCGATAAAAAAGCCGGTAACAAAGTGGGCATGGCCTATGTCCTTAATAATATGGGCAACTTGTATATGCGGAAAGATCAAACCGAAAAAGCCCGCGATCTGTTTGAACAGGCCCTCAATTTGGCCATTGAAGCCAACGATACCGTTGCCACGTCATATATGTACGGGAATCTTGGCGATGTATACCGGAAACAGGGAAAACTCAATAAAGCTAAAGGCTTCTACATAAAAGGTTTAAAAATCTTCAAGTCACAGCAGATGAACCATGAAATGGCCAATAGCTACCTTAACCTGGGATTGATCGCCAACTTGCAGGATGACTTTAATCACGCCAATGATTATCTTTTTAAAGGATTGAAATTGGCAAAGCAACTGGGCATGCGCGAACAGGTGATGCATTTTTACAAGGCCATAGCCGATCATTATTACAGTATAGGTGATTACCGTAAAGCATATGAAACCCATCTGGTTTACTCAAAACTGAGTGATACCCTCTACAATGCCCAAAGTTCAAGGCAGATGGATGAACTTCGGACCAGGTACGAGATCGAGAAGAAATCGAAGGAAATTGAACTCTTGCGCAAGGAAGACGAGCTAAAAGCCCTCAAGCTCGATCAGAAGAACCTGGAATTACGCAAGTCGCAATTACAGAATACCATGCTATGGGTTGCCCTGCTGGTGGCTATTGGTTTTATGATCCTGTTGTATCAGATCCTGAGAATCCGCAACAAAAACCGCCGGGCACAGGATAATCTGGTCCATCAGCAATCGATGATGCGAGCCGTGATCGATGCACAGGAAACTGAACGCGACCGCTTTGCCCGCGATATTCATGACGGTATAGGACAATACCTTTCGGCCTTGAAAATGACCATGAATCACTTACAAAGTGGCCGCAGCAACGAGCATGATAGCGCCTTTGATTCCTCGATGAACCTGGTGGATGATGTTTACCGGGAATTGCGAAATGTTTCCTTTAATATTATGCCCCCAATGTTGCAGCAAAAAGGCTTGATTGCTGCCCTGGAGGAGCTTGTCAACAAGCTGGGCTCGTCCGGCATCCTGACCGTTCACCTGCATCATTTCGGGGTAACGGATGAATTGGATAAGTCGCAGGAAATAGCGGTTTATCGTATTATACAAGAATTGTTGAATAACATTATTAAATATTCCGGTGCCCGGGAAGTTGAGATCACCATCACCGGCCATACCGATATGATCAATATCATGATAGAGGATGACGGAAATGGATTTGATCCGGCCGTTTTGAAACAGGGTAAGGGGAATGGCTGGAAAAACATTCAATCAAGACTGGAAATCCTGAATGGAGAGCTCGATATTGATTCTCATCCCGGACGATCCGGAACAACAATAGTTATTGATATACCTAAAAACAGCAGTAATGAAAAAATCACGAATATTGCTGGTGGATGACCACCGTATTTTAATCGACGGCATGAGAAAATTGCTTCCCGAGGAGGAATTCGAGGTGGTTGCCGAGGCAACCGATGGTGCTTCGGCTTTGAGCATACTTAGACAAAAAATGATCGATATGCTGATATGCGATATACAAATGCCAGGCATGAACGGATTGGAGCTTATTAGAGAAGCCCGTAAAGACGACCCGGGATTAAAGATCGTGGTCCTGAGTATGTTCGATGAACGAAGTATGGTGCTCGAAGCTTTGCAGTCGGGCGTAAATGCTTATCTATTAAAAAATGCACCCCAGGATGAAATGGTGCTGGCCATTCGCCGTGTACGCGATGGTAAAACCTATTTTAGCCAGGATATTAGCAATCACCTGTTGGGGCAATTCGACCCTGAGGCCGAAAAACATAATCTTTCCAAGCGTGAATTGGAGATCCTTAAAATGATCGCTAAGGAGTATTCCAACAAGGAAATCGCCCGGCAACTTTTCATTAGTGAACGTACTGTGGAATCGCATCGCAAGAACATCTACCGGAAAACCAATACCGAAAGCATTATCGGGCTGATCAAGTATGCTATAGAGCATGAGTTGGTATGATGAAGCAGGTGATTAACCTGTATTGGATCAGGAAGGTAATAGCCTTGAAGTTAATTGGTTAATTGGTGATATATATAGTTTTTCACTGGTGTCCGGCAGACAGGCTCGCTTTATACCGATCCCGATGGCTATCGGGATCGGTATAAAGATCTAAATGACAATTAGCGCTGCAACTATATATTGCCCCGAAGTATACGGGGCAGGCGTTCGCTTTAGCGAACGGGTTTGAGGATCTACAACCTATGCCGGGCTTTAGCCCATAGGATGGGTGCCGGGTTAAAACCCGGAAAAAGGGTTACTCATTTTGTAATCCGTCGACTAACCCCGAAAGCTTTCGGGGCGAC